>CAZGLR010000005.1:0-36674 GCA_964526635.1 uncultured Ignavibacteriales bacterium
GCGATTCGATGCCCTGATAGTAGGAACCTTCCGGCACGCTGAAGCCCTCGGTAATAATTTTGAAGTGGAAGATCATCGCTTCCATGCTGGTCAACACCTGGCTCTTGGGCGGCAGAACGATCCCGGGAGCATCGGCCCGATACGGTCCCTCCGGCATGCCGTCCATAGCCTGCTTCATAATCTTGAGCGATTCGCGCATTTCAGCCAAACGAATCAGGTAGCGCGAATAACAGTCACCAGTTTTGCCCACCGGGACATCAAAATCGAATTTTTCATAACCTGAATACGGATTAGCCTTCCGGAGATCGTGCTTAATACCGGTCGAACGCAACATCGGACCGGTAGCCGAATAACTCAACGCCTGCTCAGCGGTCAATTTACCAACATTGGTCAACCGTTTAATCCAAATCCGGTTGTTCGACAACAGGTCTTCGTATTCGCGGAATTTTTTGGGGAAAACGTCAAGTATTTTCCTGATCAGCTTGTCGAGATTCGGCGGCAGATCATAAGCCAGCCCCCCCACGCGGAAATAAGTCGACATCATGCGCTGCCCGGCGCAGGCTTCATAGACATCCAGCAGCATCTCCCGTTCGCGGAAGGTATACAGCAGCATCGACATGGCGCCGACATCGAGCGCATGCGTGCCCAGCCAGACCAGATGGCTGTTGAGACGGGTCAACTCGGTGAGGAGTACGCGGGCAAATTTGACCCTTTCGGGAACATCGATGCCCAGCATCTTTTCGACCGCAAGCACAAAACCGAGATTATTGGACATCGGGGCCAGGTAGTCCATCCGATCGGTCATCGGAATTACTTTGTAATAGAGCTTGTCTTCGGCATTCTTTTCGATGCCGGTATGCAGGTACCCAATATGCGGCGTCGCTTTAGTGACAGTTTCGCCATCGAGCTCAAGCTCTACCCGCAGGACACCATGGGTTGCCGGATGCTGCGGCCCCAGGTTGAGAGTCATCGTTTTGAACGCATCGGATCTGGCTGTCTGGCGGCCGTCGCTCATTTGGTTAACCTCGGGGGCAAATCTTTATTGTGCGTAAACTCCGGTTCTTCATAGGTCAGCGGGAAGTCTTTCCGATGCGGCCACCCCTCGAGACCTTCGGGTGTCAGCAGACGGCGCAAATCGGGATGATTATCAAATTCGATTCCGAGCATATCATAAACTTCGCATTCGAGCCAGTCGGCACCTTGATAAACACCACACAAAGAGTCAATCCCGGGCGTCTCGGTATCCGCAATACGAACCCGAATCAGCACCCGCGTTTGTTTGCTCACGGAATAGAAATTGTAAACTATCTCGAAGCGATGTTCGAGATCCTCGATCCAGTCAACGCCGGTGATATCAGCCAGGAGCTTGAAATCGGTGGCGGTATCATCGCGCATGAATTCGGCCAATTCGACAATGATCTCGGGAGCGGCCAGTATCGAGAACTGTTCGCGATGCTTATAGTGGCCGAGAATTTTATCGCCAAAGCGGCCTCTGACCGCTTCGTAGATCGCATTTTCGACTTTGGTTAGTTCAGCTTGTTCCATATTTCACAAGGTCATGCTAAAAAAATGATTACTTCCCGCCGCCGGAGGAAAGCTTCGCCAGCCTCTGCGGCACGCGCTCATCTTTACTTTTGACCGATTCCTTCATCACTTTATCGTGCAACCGCATGATGCCATCGATTAACTGCTCAGGCCGCGGCGGACAGCCGGGGATATAAATATCGACCGGGACGACTCGATCGACACCCTGGAGAATCGCATAATTATTGAAAATCCCGCCACAAGAGGCGCAGGCGCCCATCGAGATAACCCATTTCGGATTGGGCATCTGGTCATACAATCGCTTGACAATCGGGGCCATCTTGTTGGACACCCGGCCGGCCACAATCATTAAATCCGCCTGGCGCGGCGAAGGCCGCATGACTTCCATACCGAAGCGGGATAAATCAAAATGCGAGGCGAACGTCGACATCATCTCAATCGCGCAACAGGCCAAACCGAAGCCAAACGGCCACATCGATGACTTGCGCGACCAGTTGACCAGATAATCGACTGTCGTCAGGATGATGGAATCAGGAATCTTTTCCTCTAATCCCATTTCAAAGCTCCCGCGCGTAAAATGTAGATATAGCCGACCAGCAAAATGCCCACAAAGACCAGCATCTCCACCAGAAGAAACAGCGTCGGCTCATTAAAAATGACCGCCCACGGATACAAAAAGACGACCTCAATATCAAAAATGATAAAGAGGATGGCAATCATGTAGAACTTGATGGAGAAACGGTCCCGGGTATCACCGACCGGCTCTATGCCGCTTTCATACGGTGTATCCTTACCGGTGACTTTGGTTCTCCGGCCAAACAGCCCGGAGATTATTAAAAAGGCCAATCCGGCGCCGCCGGCAAAGACCAGCATCACCAGTATCGGAAAGAATATATCAAACATCGCTATCCTACCTGACAGTTGAGGGGCATGGTAATACATCCGACCCGGCCCTGTCAACAGTATTTTGGCCTGTTTGAGGCCGCCGGATAACCTCAACCGACAGCTATCTTACTGCCTGTAACAGAGTTTTCACGGGAAAGGTTTCCTTGTCCGAAATTTGTTATTTGTATTATCATATTATGCCGACCAGCACCCCAAAACGCCCTCCGCGCCCTATTGACGGCCACTTACGCGAATATGGTTCGAAAAAATCCAGCCGCGACCGCGACGATACACCTCAAGCCGATAAATCCCCGGCCGATCAATCGGCCATGAACCCCCACACCCCACCACCTCCTTCACGACTCGGCCATCGCCAATCAACCGGATCAGCCCACGGCGCGGGAGATGTATGTTTACCGTGCAACCCGGTCGCCACGGAATAGCATCACCGCACACCCCGACCGCATCGCCGTTTTGCATTTCAAAGGCAAATCCCGCCGCATCGCCCCATTTGTAATTGGACACAAACACCCGGCAACCCCGAAGCGCACTCAAAAGCTGCCTTTTGGCGGTCTCGAAATCGCGTGATAACGATTCCCGCAGCATAACATGGGTGCGCAGGGTCTTAAATTGTACCTTGTAGGGAAAAATTATCAGTCGGACGAGACCAGCCCGATACCGGAAACCGTGAGCATCGGCCGACGCTATCCCCACCACCGGATGGTCGGCATTGTACTCATCCCAGGTATGCAACACCCGCCGGGTCGGGGCCTTGAGTGAACGGCGCGGTGAAAAAATCATCTTTATCTTATTGTACGACTTGAGGTTTTCCATCCATTCCGACATCTGATTCCAGATTTCAATGCCGTCGATTCCATCGAGTCGGCCGGCTGTCCAGGGATACGAACGGTACCGGACATCGCGTCCGCGGATTTCATCGGGATGCGCAATAATCCCCAGGGCGCCATCGCGAGCAGCTGCCTCGACATATTCAGGCGCAGACAATTGAGCCGGATAGACAGTGTTGTTATCAAAAATCAGGTAATGATTACAATCATCGGTATCATTGTGTTCATACCCGATCAGGACCAGAAGATTGTCGTAAAACCCCTCTTTGCCGTCGTGCCTCGACTGCAATGTCATATGATCGGCAAACATCAGAAAATCCAGCCCGAGTTCATTGCCGATTGCGGCAATCTCTTCATGCGATTTGGTGCCATCGGAATCGGTGGTATGGACATGAATGATCCCGGTCGCGACATGATATTTCATCGGTGGTGTATCCTCTGCCGCTTGAGATCAGGGACTTTGCGGAAGAGAAACAGCCCGAAAGCCATCATAATTGCCAGCGAGATAATCGCCATCCGATATGGCAACAGGCGGGCATCGACCATCCCCAGGTTCAGTACATCAACCACCGCACTGCCGACAGCCCGGGTCGGCCAGAACAGATACACGACGATGCCCCAGATCATGGGGCCGACAATAGCGGCTGAGCGTCCCGACAGTGTATACAAGCCGAAGAATTCGCCCAGTTTTTCCGGTGGGGAAAGCTGCATGAGAAGCGGCCGCGATACCGCCCAGACACCGCCGAGTAAAATGCCGACGATCGGGCCGGAAATCCAGGTGATGATGTCTATAGTATTGAAGGCGAACACCATCAGAATCGCGATCCATCCGAGTACAATCCCGAACAGCACCCGTTTGGGCGACAATTTATCAGCGAGCCATCCGAGCGGAAATGATCCAATCACGGCGAACACGGTCGAGAGAATCAGGAAGATCGTCTTTTCGCCGGCATCCATGCCAAGGACAGTCTCGGTGAATACGCCCATGAAGATAATCACTGTGGCGATAGCATCCTCGAAAAAGAAATCGGAGACCAGAAAGCGCAGCAGGCCGGGGTATTTTTCGGTCGCTTTGAGCGAGCGCCAGACATCGCGGTAGGCACGGCCAAGGGTCCGTTTGTTGTCAGTCGGCCCTTGCGGCGGCCGGGGCCGTTCGCGAACAAAGAGAAAGATCGGAATCGCAAACAGCGCGAAAAAGATAGCCGTCGGCAGAAACGCTCCCGACTTGCCGGCGCCACCGAGAAAGGGCACATCGAACCCGAATACCTCCCCGGTGACAAACGGCAAGACCACAATCATTCCGACTATCGAGCCGACATACCCCAGCGCCACACCGAAGCCGGATACTGTGCCGACATTGTCCGGCGTCGAGACTGAGTCAAGCAGGGCATTGTAGAATACAATTCCGCCCTCGTAGAAAAAATTGGACAGACCGAACAGGATGAGAATCGTGAACAGATACCCCGCCGGGAGAATTGAAAATCCCAGCACGCAGGCAATTGTCATCCCGGTGAAGAAGAATAAATACGCGAGTTTGCGCTGACCGCCGCCGGGAGCATCCGAATAATACCCCAGCGCCGGCATCAGGATCGCCCCCAGCAGCATCGACGATGAATACGCGATCGAGTAGTGAATATCCTGATACCCCAGATCAATAATCAGCCACGCCGAAAAATACAGCGAGAGGATATTCATCGAGTACATCGTGTTGGCGAAATCATACAGCCCCCACGAGAGAACATCGCGGCGAAATAATGTCGAGAAATGGCCCATGATGATCAAGTATACTTTGACGCATGCTGGTCTGCCAAGTTGAATTTAATGCCGACCAGGCGGGCTGTTTTTGTGCAACTAAATGGCGATTTGGCCGTCTTATAAACCAGCACAACAGTTTCCGCAGGAGGAATAATGAAAACAACTATATCGCTTTTATTTGCTGTAGCTTTATTTCTGGCGATTCCATCATCGGCCAATGCGGTTGAAAATATCGACCTGGGCTATAATCACAGTTCATTCGACGGCTTCGATGTCGAGATCATCCGCCATACTGTCTATATCACCCAGCCGGATGTCAACGACGATGAAGTCTCGATTACCCGAGAATATGAACTTTTTATCAATGATGAACCGGTGAAGCTGACTGATGATCAGCGTCTTCTGGTCAAAGACTATTACGACGGCCTCACCTACATCTATGACAAAGCCAAAACGATCGGCTGGGAGGGTGCGAAAATCGGAATCGAGGGCGCCAAGATCGGGCTGTATGCCCTGGCCGCGGTCGGCAAGATGCTCCTGACCAGCTACACCGAGGAAGAGATGGAGGCCGATATCGAGGCTGAAGCGCAGAAAATCGAGGCCAGGGCCGAAGTGCTGGAAGAAAAAGCCGAGGAGCTTGAAAAAGTCGCCGAGGAACTTGAAGAAATTTTCGAGGATATGCTCATCGCTATCCCCGAATTACAAGAACTTGATTGGTAGTCAGTCGCTTACACGCATGCATGAGGACGGGAGAGCCGGATAACCGAGATTCGGCTCTTTTTTTATGCCTGCGCTTGCGGCAACCTCTCCCCCGCGTTTCTCATCAAAGATATAGCTAAGAATCGACTCCGAAGGAGGATTATTATGAGACGGTTTTACCTTCTTATCGCCGCCCTGTGTATCTTGATCGTGCTGCCGGTTATCAGCCGGGCCGAGGAATCATCGCGTCGTTCGTATAAAGACGTCTATGTCGATCATAAGAAAATCGAAAAGGAAATGCGCGAAGCCGAGCGCAAACTACAGCAAGCTCAGGTGAAACTCGATGCCAAACGCTGGTATACTCCGGTCCCCGGCAATCGTCATTTCTATTTTGGTGATCATAACTGGATTATCAGTGACGGCGTGCTGGACGATTTTCATATCGAAGTTGAGGATGAAGTCGTCTATATCGAATCCGATTTTTCCGAAGATCTGGTCACGATCACGCCCGATCGTGAACTCATGGTCAACAACCGCCGCGTCGATCTCAGTCCCAAGCAACAGCAACTGGTAACGGAATTTTACGACGGTCTGATGGAGCTGGATGCCGAAGTTGATATTGTTGCCGAGGGCGCCTATGGCATCAGTATGCGCGGCGCCGAAATAGGCCTGGCCGCCGCGGCCCGGGCGCTGGAGCGTATGTCGTACAAATTCGATCTCGACGATGCCGATCTCGATGATCTCGAGGAACTGGAAGAAATCGAAGAGCAGATCGAGGCCGAGATTGAGGCGCATGAGGCGGAACTCGAAAAAGAGAGCGAAACCCTTGAGGTCAGGGCCGAAAAGCTGGAAAACCGAGGCGAACGCCTTGAAGAGTTGTTCGAGGATATGTTAATCGAGATCCCGGACCTTGAGCGTTTGGATTGGTAGATGGTCTGCAGATCGGAATCACGCAATTTGGCAGGCCGAATCCTCGAAATCATATTGGTCGAAGCCCTGCCGGTCGTAGGTCGAAATCCCTTGCCCCGCAAGCGTACGCGCGCGGGGTGCGGAGCGAAGCGGAGCAGGTTTCGACGTTAAATTTGCGATATGATATTCTAAGAATGGGATGCACCACGTCTTTAGACGTAGGTTAGAACAGGTTTCGACATGCACGGCCCTCGGCCCCGCAAAAGGTGGCATTAAGATTATCACACCGCTGAAGCGGTGTGGTACCCGATGCAGGTTTAATTTAATTCCATAATCTGATGTGATCTTAAGCGACTTTCATTATCCGATTCAAAATTTACGATTTGGTCTATTTTGTCGAAACCTCCCTCGCTGCGCTCGGGATCGCTCGCGCCTACGGCGCTCTCGACAAGGGATTTCGACCTACGACGCGGCAGGGATTTCGACCTACACGCGGCAGGGATTTCGACCTACGACGCAATAATTTTATTACAACTCACAACCCCAATACATTGCGGATGTCAAGCATCGCCTCCCGGATCAACTCCAGAAACTCCGGCAGCTCCAGGCCGATATTGCTGCAAGCGGCGATATTCTCGCGGGTCGCTCCGGCCGCGAACCGTTTTTCGTTAAAACGGCGCAGCATGAACTCGGTATCGAAACCATCGAGCTTTTTCGACGGATGCATCAACGCACACGCCACGATAAACCCGGTGGTCGGATCGGTGGCAAACAGGGACCATTCGAAGCGCGTCTCACATGGCTCATGGCCGGGATGGCAGCGAATGGCACGGATCATCTCCGGCGGCAGATCAAAGGGCTTGAGCCAGTCTTCGGTGATGAAGGTATGCTTCTCCGGCTTCTTGACTGTCTTGTCGTAGTCGAGATCATGCAAAAGCCCGGTCAGACCCCATAGTTCGACATCCTCGCCGAAATGTTTCGCGAGCTGTCGCATCCCCGCCTCGACCGAATAGATATGCTTACGGAGGTTGACGTTCTTGATTTTCTGTTCCATCATGGCGGCGGCATCGTCGCGCGAGATCATAATCGAACCTCCATCAGTCGCGGAATTTCCAGTTAAATCCCCATGAGATATACCAGTCGGTCAGGCTGTAGCCCTCCATCGTATCGGGGATCTGCCTGAGCATGTTATGGCTTATGAAGAAAAACGTAAAGGTCTTGAGCGAGGCGGTGATTCCCCCGGTGACCAGTGGTGCATTGGTAAGTTCTTCAAGGCGATGCGAGAGCATAGTTTCGCCATAGCGAATATTCCCCCAGAAGCGCGTACTGATTTGAAAGCGCTCAATATAGTAGCGGAAACCGATCTGCGAATCGATATACCAGCGCGGCGAATACGGCGGCCGCGGGCCCCAGCGATCGGAATCGACCCTGCGAATTGTGCTCGAGATAGTGCCATAGAAAATCCAGAGGCTGTCGAAATCGGCGCGAAGATTGAAATCAGCGAAACGGATGTTATCGTTGTCGGGGAAGACCTCTCCCCCGGGTAAATCGTCGTAGATGCGATCGTAGTAAATCGCTTTATCGACTATCCCCAGATTGAGTGAGCCGGACAGTTCGAGATTTTTGAGGTAACGTATCAATGCAATGTTGCCGGTGAATCGTTTCTCGGACTCGAGGCTGGGATTGCCATAGTCGGCATAGCCGCCGTTGATAGTCGGATCCTCACGGCGCGCCAGGAAGCGATCAGTGATATCCGGCCAGCGGGTAAGATAGCCGGTGGAGATGATCCCGTACCATTGTGGCCCCAGATCGCCGGCCCAGCCGAAAGCGCCCTCGATTACCGGCTTTTCATTTTCACCGGCACGATAGCGGGCAAAGGCAAAGCCATAGCCATCGTTGATGCGAGTCATAGCGCTGATCGTGGCAGTTCCGTAGCGGCGCCGCATGAAATCGAGATTATACTGATATTCATCTGCCCCGACCAGGGCGGCCATTTGCAGTGTGCCTGTTGAATCATGACGCAGATACGAGAGTTCGAGAAAATACCGCTCAGGTTTGATCGTGCGACCATAGGTCGATCCCTGGGAATCATAGCCGGACCGCGAGGTTTGGTAGTGCAGTTTAGCGGTAATATCGCCGCCGAGCGGGCCCTGTTCGGTAACAAGTAAGTTATAGGCAATATCCTTGCGGTCGCGTTCATACAAAGCGCCATTGGAGTCCGGCATAATCGGCACTTCGCCCTCGCGACCATGGATGTCGATATACCCCTCGAGCCAGGTGGTCGGCCGCAGGCGGCTGAACAGATGACCGGCGATATAATAATCTTCCTCTTCGGCATTGAGATTGGGGCCGTCGCCAAGACGGTAATCGGTCGATATCGCCAGTCCGAATTTTGGTGAAAACTGGCGGGCCAGTTTAGCCCGGGTATACGCGAAGCCATACCATCCGGTTTCAACGAATAACTCCGAACGGGCTTCATCGGGTGGTATGGTAATCGGCTTGAGCACCAGCATCCCCAGGCCGCCGTCGAGCGATGATATCCCCGAAAGCGGGCCCTCGAGCAGGCCATAGGACCCGACAAAGCTGGTACCGAGATCGCCGTAGTCGATGCGGCCATCGGGCGGAACGAAACGGCCAAACGGCCTGAGTTCATGTTCACCTGACTGCACGACCAGATTGCCGCCGGTCAATCCGAATGGTGCGATTGTGGTCCGTACCGGTGTTTCCAGATACGTTTGTGATAAGTACGATGCTTCCTGACTGATAAATCCACCGGCATTGCGTGGAAAATGGTCAGATCGTTTGACGTCGTAGTATTTCCATTTGCGGACAAAATGCTCGGTGAGGGTATCGAGCAGCCGCATCGGCGGCGGAAGCATTTTCTTAGCGGTGGTGGTATCAATAGCTCCCGCGGCGATTAGCGAATCGATGGCAAATCGCGCGGAATCGACAGTATGCGCGGCAGAATCGACCTGGTGCAGGCTGTCAGCCGATACTGAGTCCGATGGTTGGTCGGAAATCGTCGTATCGGAAATTGCGGCTTCGGTGGTATCCGGGGGAAGTAAGGGATCATCCTGGGCGTCGGCGACAGCGATACTCAGCAGCAGGGCCGCCAGCAGTTGTAAAAGACGTACCCTCAATACCGCCGCTCCCGTGTGGCAAGTCTGACCAATACCGGATAACATATGGGGTATAGTATGGCATTGGAGATGATTGTCGCCACTGAAAAAAGCAGGCCTGAGACAAACGATGGCCAGAACGGCTGATACAGCCAGGCCGAGACGCCATTCATAATAATCTGAAAAACAAGTCCCGAGGTCAGACCCATCACTATCATGATGAGAAATCCGACGAAACTGACGGCAGCCATAAGACGTGACTGTGAGATCACTCCACCCAGCGCACCGACGCAAGTCATCCCGGTCACCTGGGCTATGGTAATCGGCAGCGAGGCCATGCCAAGCGGATTGAAGACAGTCCAGAGCAGCATCCCGAGCGCCCCGACCGACAGGCCGGTAGTTATACCGAGCACTGCACCGGAGGCGAAGACGACGATGAAGATCAAACTGACATTGGGAATATACAGGCTGGCCAAAGCGGCAACATAGGCCAGGGCGGAAAGTATAGCCACCCTGGCTACAAATCTGCTCGATGATTTCATTACTGCAAGACGAGGAATTTTTTGACTTCGGTTTGTCCCGCGAATTCGATGACAGCCAGATATGGTCCCGCGGCCACCGGGGCGCCACCCTCGTTGGTTAAATCCCAGTCAACAATAACCTCGCTGCCGCTGCCACCGGATCCAAACAGTTTGCGTACCAGATCCCCCGACAAAGTCAGAATAGTCACCGACATATCGCCGGTTGAACCGCTGCCGGTTTCCTGCAGGCCCTTGAAGTGAATTGTAGAATAATTCTGGGTCCAGATGGGATTGGGATATGGTTCAAAAATCGTGGTCGCACCGATTGCCTGAATCGTAAACGTCGAAGCGGATACGATTTGTGTCGTAGGATTATCTATGTCGGTTATTCTGATAAGGCATTGATCCGAGGGTGTATCGGGCACAGTCCATTGATACAGCAGCGAATTGGCCGTGGTGGTAACTTCAGTCCAGCTCTGGCCGTTGTCGATGGATAATTCGATACGGACGGTCGTCACACTGTCGCCAAGAAACCAGGTGATGGCATAAGGATTGCCGACAAACAGCTCTTCCCCGCCGCTGGGGGTTGCCACCCCCTCGGCCAGCGGCG
Source organism: uncultured Ignavibacteriales bacterium (assembly GCA_964526635.1). Classification (GTDB taxonomy): domain Bacteria; phylum Zixibacteria; class MSB-5A5; order GN15; family JAAZOE01; genus CAZGLR01. The sequence continues at coordinate 10,892 of CAZGLR010000005.1, forward strand.
TAATATTCATTGTATAGTCGGTTTCCCACAAGTTACCGTCGAGAACTGCCGCGATGATCATCATTTTATCAAAATCTGGTGCATTCGGTAGCAAAATCCGGGTCGTATTGGAGTCATAGCTGAGCGTATCGATCCAAATATCCTGCAGCAAATCGCCGGGATTGGCCGGGAGGCCGATAACAGTTATATCCCAGGGCTGTGTCCGATCGAGATCAACCGCAATCGCCAAGCCGCTCGGTGAACTCGACAAATTTTGCAACTCGATATAACTGGCGCCCAGATTGCCGGGCCGTTTGGTTGTATCCGGCGAGATTGTCGTCGGGTAGCTGGTGACAGTCCTGAATCGATTCACCTTGTTGTAGTTAAGCGCTTCATCGAAGTATTGCGTCCCGCGCGTCCAGTTGCCGGTAAAGGCATTCCATTGTGTGAACCGTTTGAACATTTCACGAAGATCGAGGGAATCGGCTGAATACGCCGCAATCTGGTCTTTGGTCGCCTGAATCCATTGCGGACCGGGAGCGCTGCCGCACTGGAGCCATATGTCACGAATAATGTCCGGGCCGAATTTTTCCACCAGAAACAGCGGCCAGATAACGGAGCCATACATGTGCAAATTATAGTTTATGAGAGTCCCGCCGAACTGGGTGCCATCGCGCAACGAAAACTGCGGATTGCCGTAGAAATACGGTAAATACGTGTAATAATCATTGACGTTATCGTACATCTCCTCTTCGCCATACGTGCCAGTCATCTCCAGCCAGGCGGGAGAGGCATTGTTGGTACCCACATGACGGTCGATTTCGACTTCGGTTTTGTCGATGGCGAAATGAATAGTATGGAATAATTCATGGGCAAGTGTCACCAGAAGCGGACTGATCCGGTCATTGGCATATCCGGCAAATCCGGCAAAATCGTTTTCGAGAATCAAATAGGTCGGCGTCGTCATGGGTGGGTAGGTGCCGTCGATCAAGTAAGTCAGCCCGAAGGCATTGGCCTGCCCGCCGACATCGGCCAGATAGATATCGAGGCGGCCATCCCAGAGGGTATCGACCAGGGTATCGCTGATGGGACCGGGGTAGCCGAGTTCGGTGACATAACGATTAAGCACAAATTCGGCCTGCCGGGCCGCGATATAGACGAAGTTGGGGACGCCGGCAACGCTGTCCTGCTGATTGAATTCATAGACAGCATGAGTTCCCAGGTTGGTGTAGTGGAACAGGAAATTAGTTGTGCCATAAGAAAAACTCAGAGTATCCTGGCGGTCGAAGATAGACATCGGCGATGCCGCCAGCGGGCGCATCTGCTCCATCTGGAGAACCACGGGCGTCAGGCATTTAATCGGGGGAACTTCACCGGCCGCCATCTGGCTCCGATAGTAGTCGAAATAGGCTTCCATCGCACCTTTGTAGTCGTTGAAATCCTCGACCGACATTGTTTCGGCCGGAAGTGATGCGACCGTCAGGATGGCTGCTATCAGAAATGCTAAGATTGCTTTCACGATCTGCGCTCCACTGTCTTAGGTCTGCTGAACTCGCTGTTGCAGGCGGATCTTCATGGCATCGAGGTATTCATAGGGAACCTTTTCTTCACCGATGTCACCATAGCGCCCCTTGCGATTATGAGAATCGGAACCGCCGGTACATACCAGATTGTACTTCTGTGCCAGACTGCGATACCGCTTGCGGTCAGATGCGGTATGAGAGGGATGGAATATTTCAATACCATCCATGCCGTCACCAGCCAGTTCCGGGATCATTTCGTCACGATTAGTCAGCGCCGGATGCGCCATCACAACCAGTCCTCCGGCTTGATGAATCAGTTCGATAGCCGCCCGGGGCGTTATCTTAGCCTTGGGCACATACACGGGGCCGTTGAGAAACAAATACTTATCAAAAGCCTCCTGATATGTTGTCACATGCTTCTTGCGATACAAGGCCTCGGCTACATGTGGTCGCCCGATCGCCGATTCTCCCGCGATTTTCAGTACTTCGTCAAAATCGAGGTTAATTCCCAATTCGGCCAGGCGGTCCAACATCTTTATACCCCGTTCATGCCGAATCAGCCGAAATCTATCCAGAGCCGCGTGCAGCTTGGAATTATCGGTATCAAACATATATCCGAGCATATGGATGTCATCATCGGCCTTCGATGCCGACAATTCGATTCCTGATATCATTTCAATATCTTTGCCACGGGCGTATTCGGCGGCCTCAACGAATCCCGACACAGCATCGTGATCAGTAATCGAGATCGCCCGCAGTCCCAGGCGAAGAGCACTATCAATCACCTGCTGAGGCGTCTGTCGGCCGTCACTGTGGTCAGTGTGCATATGCAGGTCTATCAGGTCAGGCATTCAAAATCTTCTGCTCAACAATTCGCAGGACTTCCTCCGTCTGTGCTTCTCCCCGTGCCTTAAAACCCTCGATCTCACCGGTAAGTTTCATGACAAAGTCTTTATCTGACAATCCGCTCAAATTTATTCGGACATTCAAAATAGCGCCTTCGAGCCCGGCTCGAGCCATAAGCGCTCCGACGCCGGCGTCGGTGATTGAGTTTTCATTGCCCTTTTCGGCGACAACTTTAACCAGCGAAAGAACTTCCAGCGCTTTTTCGGCGACCTTCAGCGGAACCAGGGCCGCGCCCTTGTTAGCATCTTCGATTTCGACGGCCCGCTTCTTGACCTCTTCATCAGTATCCTTGGGCAATTTCATCGCCTGCATGACACGATCGAACGCGTCCTTATCCTTGACAATCAGCTCTGTCAGTTCCTGGCGGAGCGATTCCGACTGATTTAAAATAGCGCCGATCTCATCGTGGACGCTTTTGTATTTTTTCTTGGTGACCGTCAGACGAGCGACCATCGAGGCCAGTGCGGCGCCCAGCGCTCCGGCTGCGGCCGCCACCGAGCCGCCGCCCGGGGCGGGCGAGGCCGAGGCCACTTCATTGACGAAATCATCAACACCCTTGGACTTAGCCTCCGCTGCCGATTTGAGCTTTTCCTCCAGAATCTGATCCCTGGAAAAATTCTCGAGCTGCAAATACCAGTCGACAGCGTTGATCAAAGCATCGTTGGGAACCAGACCAATTATTTCCGACGACGTGACATTGACGCCATAGCGGGCGGCCTCGAGTTTGATCACTTCAAAGACACGATGCATCGGGGTCTTTTTGTAATTGACCAGATTCATCGACACCTGGACGCAATTACGGTCTTCGATTTCGAAACCGAGCGCCTTGCAGTACATAAATCCGCCGGAACGGGAACGAACCGCCTTGGCGACTTTCTTGGCGATTTTGATATCATTGGTGCCAAGGTAGACGTTGTAGGCGACCAGGGGAAGGCGCACACCGATAGCGGTGCAGCCGGCCTTGACATTCATCTTTTCAGGGCCGTAGTCGGGCTTGCGCTTTTCATCGGTCCCGATCGCCGTGGAGAGTTCCTCGTATTCGCCCTTACGGACTTTGGCGAGATTCTTGCGGCTCTTGGTCGTCGCCGATTCCTCGTACATGAACACCGGAATCTGCAGTTCATTGCCTACTCGTTCAGCCAGTTCGATGGCCAGTTGTTTGCATTCGGCTACAGTGATATCGCTGATGGGGATAAACGGGCAGACATCGGTGGCGCCCATGCGGGGATGCTCACCGGTATGCGTTGACATATCAATCAGTTCGGCGGCCTTTTTACAGGCCCGAAATGCGGCCTCCTTGACTTCCAGGGGAGGCCCGACGAATGTGACCACAGCGCGATTGTGTGAGGCATCCATCTCACGATCGAGCAAAGTGATACCATCGACCGAGGTGATCGCATTGATAATGTCATCGATAACTTCCGGGCGCCTCCCTTCTGAGAAATTCGGGACGCATTCGACAATCTGTGGCATATTATCTACTCCGTTTTTTGACAGTCTTTGGTGTTCGTTTCCGCGAGTGGCTTTGGTATCCTTTGAGACCCCAGGCGAGCAGCGGAATCATGATTTCATGATGTCCGGTAAAGGAATAGCCGGTGCCGCCGTGCAGGGTCGGCCGCCGGACGACATTGGTGTTGGGGCGATAGTGCTGGATCATGTCAAAATTCGCGGTAATAATCTTCTTCGGTTTACCATAGATATTACGCGCTACCGTCAGCGCTTTGAGAAAAACTTCGGGAAGAATCACGGCTGAACCGACGTTGAGAAATACGCCGCCGTTTTCTCCCCGCGAAATCTGATGCGCCAGCAACTTGAAATCGTGATGGCTGGCTTCGGCCGCGGCGCCGGCATCATAGCCGGGATGCTGGCAGACAATATCGGTATCGACAGCTATGTGGACCGTGGCCGGTAATCCCAGGCGATAGCAACTGGCCAATAGCGATTTTTCGCGGTACTTCGTTTTTGAATCCTCCAGCACCGCACCGGCCGCCTGGCCAAGGCCAATCCGGTGTTCGGTGGCAAAGGCTACTATCCTGGCATAATGCGCCGCGGTTTCCGCCGACATCCCAAAGCTGCCATCACCGATACCGGCGGCGACATCCTCGGACGTTTCGCCGATCATGGCTATTTCACTGTCGTGGATAATCCCCGAACCATTAAGACAAATGCCGGTGATAAAGCCCTGCTTCATGAGGTCGATAACGATGGCATTCAGTCCGACCTTGATCAGATGTCCGCCGGCCATCAGCAAAACCGGTTTGCTGCGCTTTCTGGCGGAAAGGACTGATTTAATCAGGGCCTTGAGATCATCGGCCTTGAGAAACCCGGGCAGGGCATCAAAAAAATCGACCGCACCCTTACCGGACAACACCGACCCCATCCGTCCAGCCGAGGCCAGTGATGGACGCGTGTCGAGAGGGATCGTTTTTATTTTGGAGAGATCAACCGTCTTAAAGGCGCCCTTCAAAACTCCTCCAGTTGCCCCAGCGAATAATCGATCAATTCTGCGTTAATAGATCCGACCAGAACCCGGGACTTCATCAACACCGGCATTTTGACCCGGTCATCGGTGAGCCATACCTTGAGTTTGCCCTCATGTTTGAAAATCCCGGCCGCCTTCATCACCGGTTCCACGACAAGACAATCGAATTCACCGGCCTTCGTCTTGATACGCTCTTTTTCCAGGACTTTTACTTCCAGCGGGTAATGGCGGCCATCGACAAAACTGTCGACAAAAACCGACGTGCCCACCTTCAGGGGCTGGGTACGCACGAAATACATGATCGATAAGGCGTCCTGCACATATGGTGCGATCTCATGCACCGAGTCCTCATAGACCACCGTATGATTGACCTGATCGAACGAGTAAACCCGGTGTGAGCGGTAATTGCCCTCGCGAAGATTTTTATCAAAATGCCACGAAAAAATGCCAAGGGCATCAACTATCGACTCCACGCGATCTTTTACCGGATAAAACGACGACACGAATTTATTCGATTCGGCGGTTGAGACGATGCGGTAGGCAGGACGGTCCTCGAATTCGACCAGTTCAGCGACTTCGAGAGTGGCTGTGCCGGCAGTGATGAAACCATATCCGATTTCGAACACAAGCTGTTCCCCGACGCCGAACGCAATATTTTCAACATACCTGCTGAGCGGCCCCTGTGGGACTAAGTCAGTTTCGGACATATCCTGTGCGATGCCATACTGGACCGTAACGAAATAGGCCAGCGGCAATATCCCGAGAATAATCAATGTCGCAATTGCAATATGTTTCACTGCCTGTATCATCCTGTCGTCTTATTACACTCCATGTTACTTTTTATACTTCTCAGCCGCTTTCAGAATATCCGGGAGGATCCGGCCAAGTTCTTCTCCGATTTCAAGAAACGTATGATTATACATATCGAGTGACCCGCCGATCGGGTCAGCCACCCCTTCGCCATCGTCACTGTCTTCAGGATACTTTTTCAGCAGAAAGGTCTTTTCGGCAGCCTCCGGAGAAGTATTGATTACGTCGCGATAATGCGAGGGTGTCATTACCAGGATCAAATCAACATCCTCGAGCAGTTCCCGTGAAGTCGGGCGCGAGCGATGATTCGAGATGTCGGCATGCCAGGTTTTGGCGGCTTCGACAGCATAGGTCGTCGCCGGCAAACCCGGGGCAGCGGCGGTACCGGCCGACAAGACTTCAACATGGTCGGCATCATGGTTTCTCAGCAGCGCTCGCAGGCCGCCCTCGGCCATCGGTGAGCGGCAGGTATTTCCGGTGCAGACGAAGAGAACTTTAAAAGCCTCCATGCATCCCCCCCTTGTTCAGATGACGGCGAAGGTCTCGTTCGGCGATCAACCCGTGGCGCACGACTTCGATATCATCATCATGCACCCGCACCACGGTCGATGGAATTTTTGTGCGCAAGGGACCACAATCGATATACAGAGAGACATCGTCGCCGAACGTTTCCTTGATTCTATTTACCTCGGGCGGTGTCAGGTTGCCGCTGAGGTTGGCCGAAGTGGCGGTGACCGGAAAAGGCAAACGGTTCATCAGGGTATAGACGATGGGGGATGACGAAATCCGAACCCCGAAACCATGGTTGGATGCAAAGTCGTTGCAGACAACACATTGATTTGCTTTAGGCGGCAGCACCATCGTCAACGGCCCCGGCAAAAAAAGTTCGGCCAGGGTGTGCGCGATATCGTTCACCATACAAAACCGCCCGGCCATCACCATGTCCTTGACGAACAGGGCCGATTTCACGGCCTGATTACGGCGCTTGACACTCGATATGATCTCCATAGAGTCATCGCGATCGGCACGCAGACAAAGGCCATATTGAGTCTCGGTGGGAATAACAACGATCTTCCCTGCTTCCAGTTCGTCTGCAATTTCAGCAATGACTGCTGGATCGGGATTTCCGGCATCGCAACGAATCGTCGTACTCACCGTGGCTCCTCTATCTGTTGTGTATCGGTCGGGTCAGTTGGTAGAGCACCGGCGCTGTCGGCCGGCAGGAGAGGATCATCGCCCAGCTCGAATTCAGGAGCCTGGCGCACATCCAGCAAAACACGCGCCACCCAGGCGTTGCGATAGCCTATCGTCCGTATTTCGGAAATCATCGCTTCGGCTTCCGCCCGGTCGACGAAATCCCCGACGCGCAACTTGTAATAGGGTACTTCATAGTCAAGATGCACCGGGATATTGAAGATTTCTTCGGCGATAGCCCGTTCGCGATTGGCTTCATTGTAGAGTCGCGAGGTGAAAATCTGGACACGGAAGACTTCAGTCGGCATCGCGGTATCCATCTCGATACCAAAATCACCACCACCGCTCGGACGCGGTGCAATCAGTGAATCGCCGATATCAGGAAGCGCCGAAACATGAATCGGATAGACTTCAGGGATAACCTGGCGGTCTGTCGGCGTCGCCAGGGGATCGAACACCGGGCCGGCCGGTTCAACTTCTTCGGTCGGCGGCTCGGCTGTTTGTTTGGCGCCGCAACCGCCAAGGATGATCACGGCCAGTAGAAAGAGTACCGGAAGAATGAGATGGCGCAGGTATGTCATCACAGAAATTTTTTCCATCGTTCTGTCTCACTGATTTTGGTCAGCATTTCTTTCAGTTGTCCCAGTTTTGTTTTGTGAGCAACCAGCACGACGTCGCCAACCTTGGCCACCACCAGATCTGATACACCCATTGTCGCAATCAGGCCGTCACCGGCATTATAGATAGTCGATTCATAGGCATCAAGCGTAACAGCATCGCCGACAATAACATTATTGTCACGATCACTGTCCATGAAGCGTTCGAGAGACAACCAGCTGCCGACATCATCCCAGATGAAATCGGCTTTAAGCACGAGGACGTTGTCCGCCTCTTCCAGAACCGCATAGTCGATTGAAATCGGTTCTGCTTCTTTATACAACCTGAGACGGGCTTTGGGTTCTTTATCGGTCCCGATTGTCGGAGCGTATTCCATCAGCAGGTCATACATTTCCTCCTGATGTTTTTTCAATGCCTCCAGAATCGTATCAACCGTCCAGATGAACATCCCGCTGTTCCACAGATACCGCCCGCTGTGATAGTACTGCTGCGCCACCGTCGGGCGCGGCTTTTCCCTGAAGGCATTGACGCGACAGACTGTCACATGATCGACCTCCCAGGCATCCTCGGTCAATTCGATGTAACCATAGCCTGTTTCGGCCCGGGTCGGGACAATCCCGATCGTTACCAGGCTTTGATTCTCGACCGCGACACGGGTACCGGACTTAATCACCGAGACCAGTTTTGTCACCGGTTCGATAAGATGATCGGCAGAAAGAACAACCATGATCGCTTCGGGATCACGGTGTTTCAGGTTAACCGCGGTATAGCCGATGGCCAGACAGGTATTGCGGCCGAATGGCTCGGTGAGAATATTGGTGTTTTCTATGCCGTCGCAGGTATCGACAATAGCCTGCTGGATGTTTTCGCCGGATACAATAGTGATTCGCTCCGGTGGAATAAACGATGAAATCCGATCGATCGTCATATCCAGCATACTTCGATCAGTAATAATCGGTAAAAGCTGTTTCGGCCGATTTTCACTGGACATCGGCCAGAATCGTTCACCTTTGCCACCGGCCATGATAACGCCAAAAATCAAAGCGGGATCTCCCTGTTAAACACCATAGAATACGGTAAGTTATGATAATACGGACGGGTAAATGTCAAGTCAAGAACTCTTTGGCGCAGGGCGAATTCTGGTTATGAAAACCACAAGCTCATGCCCGGTGGGGGGAAAGAATAAGCTCAGTACTCGCCGCCTGCTTCCAGCGCGTCAAAGACCGCCGGCAGATACTCCAGCAGATCGGTGGCAATCAGCGACCGGGGATGAATATCACCAATCGCCAGATCACCGGCCAGGCCATGGATATACACCCCGCATACTGCCGCCTCAAGCGGCGATAACTCCATACCCAGCAGGGCCACCAGAATACCGGTGAGAATATCGCCGCTTCCTCCGGTCGCCATGCCCCAGTTACCGGTCGGATTGAGATAAACATCTCCCTCGGGCGACCCGACCAGTGTGGGTGATCCCTTGAGGACGATAACCGAGTTGAACTTACGGCACCATTCCCGCAGCAGATCATAGTTTTCAATCGGATTTTCCGATGGCATTACTCCCGTCAACCGTTTGAATTCACCCGGGTGCGGTGTCAGGATCAGGGGACCATGTTCGATTAAAAGCGGGGAATCGTCGCCGGCCAGATTGTTGAGACCATCGGCATCGATTACAGCCGGTACAGTCAAATCAGGCAGCAGCCGACGGATCAACTCGCGGGTTTCATGATGCTGTCCGATGCCCGGCCCGATAGCGGCAGCGTCGCGCTCCTTGAGAGCTGTCATGACAGCGCCTTTGGCCCGTACCGCAAACACCGCCTTTTGCCGTATTTCCGGCAATGGCAACGACATGACCGGGATGAGATGTGATTCATAGATCGAATTCAACGATTCCGGAACACCAACTGTCACCAATCCCGAACCGGTACGGGCGGCAGCCATACCGGCCATCACTCCGGCTCCGGTCATTCCGGGGGAACCGGTTAAAATAAAGGTTTTGCCATAATCGCCCTTGTGGCCATCGGGTATCGGTGACGGCAATAAAAATGAGACTGTTTCGCCGGTGATGAGAAAGGTCGAGATGTTGAAGTGTTCTTCAACTTCGAGTGGGATACCGATGGGAATCACTGTCACGACTCCGGCCAGTTCGCGGCCGGGTGAGACAAACAGGCCCGGCTTCGGCAGCGCCAGGGTGGCGGTATAGTCGGCCTCGATGACATCGCCCTCAGCCTGCCCCGTGGAAACATCGAGTCCGGAGGGAGCATCGACAGCAACGACCAGCGCACCGCTGTCATTGACAGCTTCGATGACCGGAGCGGTGATGCCGCGAGGAGCACCGGAAAAGCCGGTGCCGAAAACAGCATCGATGATAATATCATAAATTATCAGTTCCGGCAGGGGATTATCCTCGGCAAGCTCAGTAACCGGGATGTTTAGATCGCGAATGCGATTGTAATTGATCAGGCAGTCTGCAGAGAGTTTTTTACTCGATCCGGTCAAAAAGAAATCGACATCCTCGCCATGCTCGACCAGATAGCGTCCGACCACGAAACCATCGCCGCCATTATTGCCCCGTCCACAGATTATAGCAATACGCGGCGCCTCGAAACGGTACATAACTGTTTCGAGAATGTAATTAAAAATTCCCCGCCCGGCATTTTCCATCAAGTCGAGCGAGGGAGTGTTTTCATCATTAATCGCGCGGGCGTCGATATCCCGCATCACGTGCGCGTCTACTAACCTCATGTGCCTTTTTTCGCCGGTTCAAGACAGAATTTCACGACATCCCAGGCGTTGTTATAGTGCTTAATCGTCAGCGCCTTTTTGATTTCAGGCGGGATGTCGACCAGGTCCTTGCGATTTTCTTCCGGGAGTATAACAGTTTTCATTCCATATCGATAAGCCGCCAGCAGTTTTTCCTTGAGGCCGCCGATCGGCAGTATTTGTCCCCGCAGGGTGATTTCGCCGGTCATGGCGATTTTGTCCTTTATGGGCCGGTTGGTGCACAGCGAGGCAATCGTCACAGCCAGGGCAATACCGGCCGAGGGGCCGTCTTTAGGCGTTGCGCCCGACGGCACATGTACATGCAGTTCATGGGTATCGAAATAATTTTCTGCGATTTTCAACTTTTTCGACACCGAGCGCACGAATGATAAGGCCGCCTGGGCCGATTCTTTCATCACCTGGCCGAGATGACCGGTCAGAGTCAGCATCTTTTTCCCCGGCATGGCGGTCGCTTCAATCTTGAGCACCTCGCCGCCAAAGGCAGTCCAGGCCAGACCGGCGACTTCACCGATGCGTTCGGTGCCAAAACGGGCGCCGAGAGTGAATTTGGCCGGCCCCAAAAGCCTGGGCAGATTACGAGCGCCGATTGTTTCCTTCTTCTTCTGGCCGCCGGCAACCTTGGCGGCAACCTTGCGGCAGACATTGGCCAGTTCGCGCTCGAGATTGCGCAATCCCGCTTCACGAGTATATTCATCGATAATTTTGGAAATTGCTTCCTTGCGAATCAGCAGATGCGATGATTTCAGGCCATGGTTTTCCATCTGTTTGGGCAGCAGATGCCGTCGGGCAATCGCCAGCTTTTCCATATCAGTATAGCCGGGGATGCGGAGGACTTCCATACGATCCAGTAATACATGAGGAATCGGTTCCAGCATATTGGCGGTCGTGATGAACATCACTTTAGAAAGATCGAAATCAACTTCCAGATAATGATCAGAGAAGCTGTTGTTCTGTTCGGGATCGAGTACTTCCAGAAGCGCTGAGGCCGGATCACCACGGAAATCGGAACCGAGTTTGTCGATTTCATCGAGCATGAAGACCGGATTATTGGCGCCGGCCCGTTTGAGAGCCTGAATTATCCGTCCCGGCATCGAACCGATATAGGTTCGGCGATGGCCACGAATTTCGGCTTCGTCACGCATGCCACCCAGTGACAGGCGGTAAAACTCCCGCCCCATGGCGCGGGCGACCGAACGGCCCAGCGATGTCTTGCCGACACCCGGCGGACCGACGAAACAAAGAATCGGCCCTTTGATATCGGGATTCAACTGGCGCACCGCCAGAAATTCTATGATGCGGTCTTTGACTTTGGCGAGATTGTAATGATCCTCATCAAGAATTTTGCGTGCCTTTTTGACATCGAGCATATCCTCGGTGGATTTTTGCCACGGCAACGACACCAGCCAGTCGAGATAGGTACGGCTGACAGTATACTCGGCCGACGATGGATTCATCTCCATCAACCGCTCGAGTTCCTTGTCGGCCGCCTTACGCGCCTGTTCGGTCAAATTCGCGGCTTCGATCTGAGTACGGAAATCGGCGATTTCAGGCCGTGCCTCGTTTTCGCCAAGTTCGCGCTGGATAGCCTTTATCTGCTCGCGGAGAATATACTCACGCTGAGTCTTGCCCAGTTCATTGGCCGCTTCAGTCTGAATCTTTTTGGAGAGTTCCAGCACTTCCATCTCACGATTGAGGTGGCCGAGGATAATCTGCATTCGCTTGACGACATCCGGTTCGGCGATCAATTTCTGCTTTTCATTGATCGTGATATTCATGTTCGATGCAATCAGATCAGCCAGTTGACCGGGTGTATCCTGATTGATCGCGGAGACGTAAAATTCTTCGGAGAGGTAGGGCGCCAGTTCCACCAGATGCTTCAACTGCTCAAGCAGATTGCGCTGCAAAGCTTCGGATTTGACCGTCCGATTAAAGACCTCTTTGACCTCCCGCACCCGGGCAACCATGTATGGCTCGGTACTGACGACATTATCGATTTTTATACGCGCCAGGCCCTGGACCAGAAAACGCACGGAACCATCGGGAAAACGAAGCATTTTGAGGATGTTCCCGGCTGTCCCGGTCCAGTGAATATCATCGAATCCCGGGGACGAGTCGTTGTGATCCCTGGCGCAAAAGATGCCGATCGTCTTACCCTGCATCAGGGCTTCATCTATGAGCTGGGTATGCTTTTTTTCCGATATGACAAGCGGTACAACCAGATAAGGAAATATCGCCACACCCTTGACCGGCAGGATGGGCATTTCATTCGGCAGTACCGGGGTTTCTATTTTTTCACCCGGGATAGTTATCTCCACATTATCTCCTTAACGACCCACGATAGTGACGTCCCTGCTGGCCGGAGTCTAACCAAAATCAGGGTCAATAGCAATTTGAAAAGAGCCGGTACGACTGCCATATTGTGTAACTTGGTATCGTCGATTTTGTTCCATGTGAACAATTTCGCTCCATGACAGTTACTAACTATATCGGTTCGATGCCGACAGAGCTTAGTTTTTGTCAACTCGAACCGGGCGTTGAGGATATACACAATTAACTTGACTTTTCGGCCCATTTGCGTAAGCTAACGGGAGTGAAAAAGTGAGATTGGAAGAAGGAGACCAACGGCAATGCTTGATTCTACCGACGATCCCATCGATGCCCTGAAACTGGCTATCAAACGCGAAGAAGCGGCCTATGAGTTTTACATGAGGCATGCCAAGCTCTTCAAGAATGAAGCCACCCGCAAAATGTTCGAAGAGCTGGCCAATGAGGAAATCAAACACAAAGAAAAACTCATGGCCGAACTCGACAATAACTACCTGTACGAAATGTAGCATCGCCAACTCAATCATGAGGTACTGATCGCATGGCAGAGCCAAATCCGAAAGTGCTGGAAGCACTCAACTACGGTATCAAGTCCGAAGTCAAAAGCTACGTCTTCTATATGGAAGCAGCCAAAACCGTATCAAACAAGGAATTCCAGTCCACCCTGCTGCGACTGGCCGCCGAGGAAAAAGAACATTATCAGGTGCTCGAACGGCAGCATCATAACCTGATCACATCCGAGCAATGGGTCACGTACAACGATATTTTGAAAGAACCCGGTCTGCCGGAAATCGACGAAAGCATGGCCCATATTCACCAGGATCTGGTCGATCAGGTGCGCAATGCCGCCGATCAACGGGAGATTCTTGATATCGCGCTCGATCTCGAAAAACACGCCCGCGATATATTCCTGAGCGCACTCGATGATGTCACCGATCCGGAACAACGCAAGACATTCCAGTACCTGGCAAAATTTGAAGAGGGCCATGTTCGCATCATTCAGGGGATGATCGACAGGCTGTAATCTGCCGGTGGCCGTGGCTTCACATATTAAAATGGATATTTCATGGCGCGGGATATCCCGCGCCGATACCGCATGCCTTCATCACATCTGACCTGGATAGAAATCAACCGGTCGGCGTTTCTGGGAAATCTGTCCGCCCTGCGCCGCCTGGTCGGACCGGATGTCGCCGTGGCTGCCGCCGTCAAGGCCAACGCCTATGGTCACGGTCTCCATGAAATTGTTTCGATTTTAAGCACGGTCGGCTGCGAATACCTGGCTGTGCACTCGATCGCCGAGGCCGAGGCCGCACGGAAAGCAGGATGGTCCCGGCGCATCATGCTGGTCGGCCCGGTATTACCTGACCATATCAACGCTGTGATCCGCCTTGATCTTGAACCAACGATTTTTGATCCATCCATTATCACGTCCCTGGGCCGTCAGAGCCGTAAAACCGGCATCCCGACGCGGATTCACCTTAAACTCGAGACCGGAACAAATCGACAGGGCATGGATAAGCCCACCCTGGCCAAAGCGATTGATCGACTGAGAAAGTATCCAGAATTACACATAGCCGGTCTCTCCACCCATTTTGCCAATATCGAAGATACAACCAATCACAGCTATGCCATGGCCCAGCTCAAACAGTTCACCTTGCTGACCGGGTATCTGAAAAAGAATAAAATCAAACCGGAGATGCGGCATACCGCCTGCAGCGCCGCAGTTCTTCTTTTTCCGGAAACTCACTTTGAATTGATTCGACCGGGGATTTCGCTCTATGGCTACTGGCCGTCGCGGGAAACCTATGTCTCCTATAAACTGAGCGGCGGTGAGAATAATATCCTGACACCTGCCCTGTCGCTGAAAAGCCGCATCACCCAGATCAAGACTGTCGAGGCAGGATCATTCGTCGGCTATGGCTGCACCTACCGCACCGGGACTAAAGCAAAAATCGCCATTTTACCGATCGGATACTCCGATGGCCTCGATCGGCGGCTTTCGAACATCGGCTATGTCCTGGTCAAAGGCGCCCGGGCGCCGCTTCGAGGCCGGGTGTGTATGAATGTCACAATGATCGACATAACCCATATTCCCGGTGTGAGATTGTATGATACGGCCACGATACTGGGACGCGATGGCGACGAGATGATAACCGCCGATACGCATGGATCATGGTGCCATACAATCAATTATGATATTCTGGCGGGATTGTCGCCGCTTTTGCCGCGACAGATTTTGTAAGACGCCGGGGCCGGGCAAGATGAAAATACTTTGTGAAGATTATAACGATATTCATCGCCGCCACAGCCTAATTTGATCTACATAATAGAGTTATAATTTATTGCCCGGCAAGCGCTAACGAAAATAAAATATCCCTAAATGAAAAAAAGACTTGACGCCGTATAGAAATTTCCGCAATTTATTGTGAAACTATTCACATTCTGAAGCAAAAAAGAGCGTAGTAAGAATTATGGCAAAGCGGCAAGACGGAAAAAAGAAAATATCGGAATCGACTATTCGCCGATTGTCATTGTATTATCGCGCACTGTCGCTTTTGGAAAAGGAAAACTACGAGACTATCTCATCCAAGGAACTGGCCAAGCGCGAAAAGCTGACGCCGGCCCAGGTGCGCAAAGACCTCTCCTTTTTCGGATCGTTCGGCACCCGCGGGCTGGGTTACCCGGTCAGCGAATTAAAGCAGCGTATCGCCCAGATTCTGGGCATCCATCGCAACTGGAATATCGCGATGATAGGCGTCGGTAATATCGGGTCGGCCCTGGTCTCCTATAAAGAATTCCAGAAGCAGGGATTTACCATCAAGCTGATTTTCGACAACGATCAGCGCAAGATCGGTTCCAATCACAAGGGTCTTATTGTCTCCGATATCAAGCAGATGCCGGAACTGCTGAAGGGAAATAATATTGAGATGGTCATTATCGCCGTCCCGGCAATTGTGGCTCAATATATTGTCGATGAGGTCGTCTCCGCCGGCATCAAGGCGATTTTGAATTTCGCCCCGATCAATTTGCACGTTCCCCCGGATGTCTTTTTGCGCAATGAGAATATGTCGATGGAGCTCGAGTATTTGTCGTTTGCGTTGTCGAATAATTACACCCCGGATTGATGGCGGCGTAATCCTCGGCGGCATTTAATTTTCCCGGCAAGATTTACGGATTGCATAATATAAGCAGGGCGGGCTTCTGGCAATCGCAATGCAATTGTCAGGCCATCGGGCATTGATAAGTATAATAACTTATTAGCTTTGTTTTCTACTGCTATAGTTATCCAAGTGGTCCCCGCAATGACCAATAAAGAGGAGATTTCTGTTTTTGTCTGGATAGTAGTAGACGCGAAGCAGCTTTGGCTCCTTGTTGCCATATTTCACATGAGAAAGAAACTCAATTTCTTCCCCATCGACAATCTGCCTTCTAGCCCGCATAAGTTTTTTGTTGCCCTTTGTGTGTTTACTCTCGCTTAATGCCAGCTCAAAACCAGTTTTATTCTTAAACTCCCGCTCGATATTCTTCACTTCATATCCTTTTTCAAAGTACATGCGCCAAAGTTCATCACCTATGGACCAGAGGACTCGCCAAGCAATATTGCAATCACTGAGTGATGCTTGTTGTGCAGAATCTTCAGCCCCTGTGGTGAAGATTAGTCTTCCTTCGAACCTCAATTTCAGTTTCTCTACTACTTGATATACTTGAGTAGGCAATTCATTCAGGTCCCACCCAAATGATTTTTGCTTTTTTTGGATTTCATATCGTGTTTGAATGTCCTTAAAATTCTTATTGACGTTCTCATTCACTGACCTTAGGGTCTCGATTTCATCCTGTTGAGCTGCTACTTGCTGCTCCAAGTCAACAATCTGTTCCTGTTGTTTTATATTTTGCTTATCAATCTCGTCTGCAAATGCCCAAACTTCCGATAGTTTCTCAGAGTCTTCTTGGCTTATAGATTGTTTAAGATCCAGGAATTTTTCACGCCGATATCTCTGTTCGACGTCATCGATATTTACTACTATACCGTGGCCAAACCAAGTTGGACCCCTTCGAGCTAGACCGCGGACAATAAGCTCTATGATTTTTGCCGGGCCATTTTGTTTGATATCAGAAAGGTTAATGAAGCGATGGCGTATACTGTCACTTTCTCGAGTTATGTTCACATTTCGCTGATATACTCTGATCATCCCTCCGCGGCATGCAAATTTAGGATTTCCAAAGAAATAGTCAAGCTCGTCCTCTGCGTCCTTTCCTTCAAGGACATATACATTGGCGGTTCCAGCTAATAAGAGCGCGAGTCTCTCAACGTCAATTAACGGCTTATTAGAATCGTAGTCCAAGCTAATTAACACATACGGGCAATACCTATCCGGGGAACCAAGTTCTTCTACGAAGTCTTTACCTTCGCCCAGCTTCAATTTTTGAGGCCCGGCTTTAAGAAGTGCAGATCCAGAAACTACCCTCCAGTTTCGAGCGTTTAATAATATGCGCACAATTCTCGGCGATGAAGGCATAGGTACTGGTTCTTCACCAATGTAATGCATAGTATGAATCCAATGCGTTATAGTAAGAACGAATCGGAAGCGACCATTCTCAACTCTTGTCAGTCCAATGTCAATCCGCCACTGGCGTTGACTAAGTTGACTGCATGGATGTTCAAACCGCATAGCCCAATATTGGGGCGAACGTTCGTTTCCATGCCCACGCAGTGAGCGAACGATTACAATCGTTCTGCTGTCGTGCGGCGCAATCAGTTGACCGCCTCGGAAAAACCAATTCCCCCCTAATCCTTTGCATGGCTGAACTCTTTCGGAGACCCAGGATTGGATTTTTTTTATCATCAATCTCCAATGTTCGTCATCTTCAGCAAAAAGATCAAATGCGGTACGGTAATGAAGAGTACTTCCAGGATGATAACCCATCATATACCCCTTAATCACAACATTCTGTTACTGCCTAATCATATTTAGACCGGTGGCCCGACAATGCACAGCAACATCGTTGCTCAGCATTGTCGCCTTCCCGCAGGCATCATTAATACACTAATATTATGCCCTTGGCTGATTTTAGCAAGATTAAATCATTATTATCTCCCACCGACCCGCGTCCAAAGACCGCGGGCCACCCCCGGAATATCTATCGTGTTTGGTAGGGGAGACGGCTTCCTGCCAATCGTAACCGATTGCCTCATAGATATTACCCCTTGCCAGAATCGGGATTTCGCGTATATTCTCTCCCCTGAGGAGAGATAGAACCATGCAATTCGGCGCTCATGTCTCGATAAAAGATGGTGTCTATAACGCGCCATACAACGGCCGCGCGGCATCGTGCGATGTCGTCCAGATTTTCACGAAATCATCCAACCAATGGCGCGCGAAGCCATTGACCGATGATGATGTCGAGAAATTCATCGCGGCCCAGGATCAAACCGGCGTCGCAGTCGTCTGCGCCCACGACAGCTATTTGATCAATCTCGCTTCGCCGAAATCGGATTTGTTTGAGAAATCATATGCGGCCTTTGTCGAGGAGATGATCCGCTGCGACTGTCTGGTTATCCCCAACCTGGTGATGCACCCCGGCTCACATGTCGGCGAGGGCGAAGAGGCCGGCTTGAAACGGATTATTGAGGCATTTAACCGCATGATCGACGAGAATCCCGACAGCAAGGCAACCATATGCCTCGAAAACACCGCCGGTCAGGGCACCAATCTGGGATACCGGTTCGAGCATCTGGCTGAAATTATCGATGGCGTCGAGGCTAAACACCGTTTCGCGGTCTGCCTCGATACGTGCCATACGTTTACCGCCGGGTATCCCCTTGCGCCCAAAAATAATTTTCTGGCAACATTGCGGGAATTTGACAAAATTGTCGGAATCGATAAACTGCGTATTATCCACATGAACGATTCCAAACGTGAGGCCGGCAGTCGGGTGGATCGCCATGAGTGGATCGGCGATGGTGAATTGGGCCTGGAGCCATTTGAGTATATAGTCAATGATCGCCGTCTGAAGAAAATACCCATGATTCTCGAAACGCCGAAAACATCCGCCGACGATGATATCCATAACCTGAAGATATTGCGCTCGCTGGTCAAACGCAGGAAGGGACAGAAGTGAAAATCGGAATTATCGGACTCCCGCTATCCGGAAAAACAACCGTGTTCAACGCCGCCGCCGGACGGACCGAGGCGGTCGGCGATTATTCGAAAGCATCGCATCGCGCGGTGGTCAAAGTCCCCGATGACCGCCTTGATAAACTGGCCGAACTGGTCCAGCCCAAAAAGACGACGTATGCCGAAATTGATTATGTCGATATCAGCGTGTTCTCCGGTAAGGGCAAAGAAGCCGATACCTCGGCGATGAACATCCCTGATGATCTGCGTTATGCCGACGCGCTGATCGTCGTTATCGATGCTTTCAGCGACGATGCCGATCCGGTAAAGCATCTGCGTCTTCTGCTCGATGAAATGATTCTCAATGACCAGGTGATTATCGAGCGGAATATCGAGAAGAAACAGCGCACCGCCCAGCTTACCGGCGACAAAGACATACAACGTGAGGTGGAAGTCTTCAACAAGTGCCTTGCCGCCCTCGAAGAGGAAAAGACTCTCTCGATGGCCGGGCTTGAAAGCGAAGAAAAAAAGCAACTGAAGAATTATTCGTTTCTCTCCATCAAGCCGCTACTGGTGGTATTAAATATTTCAGAGGATGATATTGGTAACGAGGACGCATGGCTGGAAAAATTCAGGAAATATGAAGCACCCGGTGTTCGTGAATTTGTCGTAATTTGCGGCAAAATCGAGATGGAGCTGGCGGTATTATCGAAAGATGATCGTGAAGCGTTTATGAAAGACCTCGGGATTGAACATCCCGCCATGGAACTGCTAATCCAGAAATCATATGCCCTGCTGGGGTTGATATCATATTTCACGGCCGGCGATCCGGAAGCGCGGGCGTGGACAATCCGCGCCGGCACCAACGCGCGTAAAGCTGCCGGCGTCATTCACAGTGATATTGAACGGGGATTTATTCGGGCGGAGGTGGTGCCATATGAGGCCTATGCCAAACATGGCTCATCATCGGCGGCCAAAGATGCCGGAAAATTCCGGCTCGAGGGAAAGGAATATATCGTCCAGGACGGCGATGTTATCCTGTTCCGCTTCAATGTCTAAGCGCTGCTCAGGCGCTGATCATCGCATTACATTTCAATGTTATCATCGGCCTGATTACGCTTCTTGAGATATTCCTTTAGAAGCATGCTTTTCTTCTTGCCCTGAATACGAGCCATAGCCTGAACTTCACTCAAAGTAAAATTCGGCTGAACTTTAAAACCACACAGGCGCTGCAGTGAGGTAACCCGCTGGGGATCCATCTCGCGCTTACGGTGCTCGGCAATATTGGCCTCGAGCGCTTTGAGCTTCTCATAGCTATCGGGCATAAAGACACCCCACAACTGCGGCGAGAGACCCTTGAGCATCCACGCCACGTTGGGGAATCCGATTAAGGCTTTGCGTACTGTTTCCAACATTTTCAACACCACCCGGTTATTAGGTTTTGTCGGCGGCGGCCGACAATCACAGACTTACCAAGTCGCTTAATTATAACAAAGTTATGCCTGTCGATGTTCCGAGTTATGGCAGGTAATGGAATTTTAGATGCGATTGCTTCACGCCAGTATTATCGCGCGATCAAATCGAACTCATCGAGCTTCTCAAATGTATCGGGATTAATCACCTCAACCCGACCCTGAGTCCCCGATATATGAAAGAGCACCAACGCATTCTGGGTAGTGAATTCGATCAGCGTGGCCTGCCATGGTGTCACTTCCTGGCCATAGTAGGGCGCCCCGGCGGCGCCATTGTTAATCATCCAGATCGGGCGTGACACACTCAGGGTGTCATCGGGCCGCCAGTTGGTATCATATTTGGGCATATCCGCGGTGAGTTTAAGCAGGCTGTAGTTGTGTTCATCGCCGGTGAGCGATGCCCGAACTTTGGTGCTGTGGTTGACCATGAGGTCAAGTAACTGGTCGCGCCGTTCGATAATACCGATGTCAACCGGCTTCCCAGCCACCCACGGACGAATCTCGTTATTGCCCGAATACCACATATCGTCTTTGACATGGCCGCCGTTGGGAAAGATGGGGGTATGCACGGACACGAATATATGGTCGATACTATCATCGGCTTCGAGTTCGGTTAACACTTTCTCCAGCCAAACCAGTTGCTGATCCATGATGTAGCCGTGGGGATTTCCTCCGATTTTCGGCTCGCGGGCGATGGAATAGGAATACCAGTAATCGGAATTCAGCGAAATGACCACCACGTTATCATAGGAGTAGTAGAAGCAGTTTTCCTGGTATGATGGAAAATCGATCGTCTCAGGATCGGGATCATAGGCGGCGCCGTCCTCGCTATCGGGGCCGTTGAGCGGATTGACAAATTCATCGGCGAAGACCGATTCCGAGGAATTATCCTCGAATGGAAACTTATCGATCGCACAGTCTTTTTCGCCATGGCGAAAATAGTGGATCATCGATTCATGATTTCCGAATCCGGCTATGAATGGAAAATATGAGGCAAATGGCTCCACGGCCCGTTTCCAGTTGGCGTATTCAAGACGCATCTCGCCCGGATCGATGCGGTAGCCATCGATCAGATCCCCGGTAAACTGGAAGAAGCGGGTGTCATAGAGATTACAGACCACAGCGATGCGCTTGAGCATATAGGCATTGACGCCTTTAAGCGCCCGCTCGCCGCCGCCGTTGTTGCTGCGACAATCGGAGGCATAGCCGAAGGTAAACGGCTTCCGCGACCCCGGCTCGGGAGCGGTGCGGAAATCATAGGCATCACGATAGGCGCCATAGTAGACAGTATACTCATAAACCGAATCGGGCTGAAGGCCATCGACAGCAATTTCATGATGCGTCGACACTTCTTTTGATGCAAACGTGCGGTCATCGGAGAAGATGCGCGCCTTGATCGGGAAGTTAGTGGCAAACGATATCACCGCGCTGTTGTGGGTCAGGAGATTGACAAAGGGCCCCTCGACGATTGAAGTATCCACGGCAAATGGCCCCTTGCCGACAACGCGGAATTTGCCATCGTAAAGTAAGTGGCCGTCATCATCGGCAATGCGGTAGCCCAGATAGATGCGTCCGGTTTCAGGCCAGTTGGCCAGATCATACTTACCCTTGAAACTCCCGGCGATATCGATTTCGGCTTTGCCGCGTTCTATCTGCGTGGACCTCTTGAAAAACACCGGATAGGCGTGGCGGACATCCTTGCTTTCATGAAGGAAACCATAGTAAATGAGGCCGTTGAACGTGGTATCATTGAAATCGAATTGGAGGCCATCGATATACCCTTCCGGCATCGTCCGCAGCTTCTCCAGGGTATAGCGGGCCGGGCGAGTGTTGGCCCACATCGTGTCGCCATTTTCATCGATATAAAAAAGCCGCCCCTCTTCATCCTCGAAGATATTGTAATGCACCGCCGGAATCTCCGCGGCAGCGGCAAATGATACCATTGCCAGGAAACAACACAACAGAATCGCTGACTTTTTCATTGCCCCATCCCTTTTCAACAGCTGACGTATTGATCCCAAGTATAACAATAAGGCACCTACAGGCCAAAGTTAGAATTTGATTAAATACCAAAGTACATACAGGGTCAAGCCGATATACATAACGATGCCTGTCATGGAATTGGACTATATCAATACCGCGCCATTGCTGAAACCGTATGGACTGGACACCGGCGGGCTGCAAATCGATCCCTATGTCGGATGCAGCCATTTCTGCAAATACTGCTGGCTGAACAATACTGCCTGCAGCAGCGAACCGTCAGTACGGCTGCATGTTAACCTGATTGACCGTCTGGCCATAGATCTGGCCACGATTGAACCGCAGCGGGTATATCTCGGCATCGAGGGTGATCCCTATATACCCCTGGAGGAAGAGATGCATCAGACCAGGATGGTGCTTGAGATTTTGGCTGCCTCCGGCTTTTCGGTATCAATCGAAACTAAATCCTCGCGTATACTCCGCGACATCGACCTGATCGCCAAAATACCGGGAACGGAGGTAACGATCTCTTTTGCGTTTTACAGCGAAGATGATCGCCGCCGTTTTGAAGACTGCCCCACCAGTAATGGCGAGCGGCTCAACACCCTGGCGGTTTTGCAGGATCATGGCGTCAGGGCAATAGCCGCCATCCGTCCGGTCATTCCGCATCTCACCAAGGCGCCGGCCTTTGTCGAGGAACTGATGCCCTACTGCGATAATATTCAGGTCTACCCGATAAAATTTGAATCAACCGACGATCCCAACTGGAAGCTGACCGAACAGGTCCTGTCGCGGCATTATCCCCAGTACCTGGGTGAGGTGCTGGATATATCATTCAATCACCGTCATAAGTACTGGGCGGCGCTCAGAAAACGGCTCCGGGCAATTAAGCCATTGAACAGCAATCGTATAGAAATTCACCTGTAACAAAACTCACCTGCTGAGGCGATATTGATACTCAGTTTGGCGATTAATAAATCTAACCGCAGGGGCCGGGGATCTCCCGGCCCGCTGGGAGATTAATTTAATTTTTCGTATTTGTGGCCAACGGAGGGGACGTCCGCAACCCATGATATCATTTTGTCGAAACCTCCCTCGCTGCGCTCGGGATCGCTCGCGCCTTAAGGCGCTCACGACAAGGGATTTCGACCTACAACAAGGGCAAGGGATTTCGGCCTACAACAAGGGCAAGGGATTTTGACCTACACAAGGGCAAGGGATTTCGACCTACAACAAGGGCAAGGGATTTCGATCGAAGTTGATGCTATAAATAATACGGGGCACACAAATTTCAACCTCGCAGCACGGCGGCTTTTATTCACCACGTTGAAAGGGCCGGGGCCACCCGGTCCCAATTTGTTGTGATGTATATACGATGGTAATAACCCACCCCCGCCTCACATCATTCCGACCGGGTCGATGTCGAAAATGATCCGGACTTTCGACGGTAAACCCAGATTCTTGCCCTCGGAGAGCCATCGCCGGAATGATGCTGTCACTCTGGTAATCGCCTTACACTTAATCATAATCCGCCGGCGATAACTGCCGCGCAGCTTGTACAATGGCGCCGGGGCCGGACCGAGCAGTTTGAAGCCCTTGAGTCCACCCAGTTTTTCCTCCATCCGAAAACGGAATTTCAGCGCTTCCTGCTCCAGCAGTTTTTCGTCCTCGCTCGAAAGTGTAATATTGACCAACCGTGAAAACGGTGGATAGAACAAGTTCTCGCGGTCGACAATCTCCTGCTCATAGAAATTCGGAAAGTCGCTGTCGGCCAGATGGCGGATCACCCGATGATCGGTGTAATAGGTCTGGATCATGACGGTGCCCTCGCGGTCGCCCCGCCCGGCCCGGCCCGCGACTTGAAGTAACCGTGCGTAGGTCTTCTCGGCGGCGCGGAAGTCGGGCATGTCAAGGCCGATATCGGCGGCCAGGACGCCGACAAGGGAGACCCCGGGGATATCGAGCCCCTTGGTGACCATCTGGGTGCCGACCAGCAGATCGAATTTTTCTTCGGCAAAATCGCCGAGGACGAGTCGTCCGGACTTGGTTGCGGCGCGGTCGGAGTCGATCCGTTCGGCGGTAATGTTGGCAAACAGCCGGGCCAGGTTTTCCTCGACCCGCTGGGTGCCGGCGCCGATATAGACGAAGTTATGGCTCTTGCATGATGGGCACTGATCCGGGGCCGGTTCGACATGGTCACAGAAGTGGCATTTCAGAATATGGCCATCGCGATGATACGTGCAGGTGATGCCGCAGTCGGGGCAGGTCGGTACCTCGCCGCAATCGGCGCATTTCAGGCGTGGCGAAAAACCCCGGCGGTTGAGATAGTAAATCACCTGGCCGCCATCGGCCACCTGCTTTTCGGTTTCGCGCTTGAGCCGGAAGGAAAGGAACGAACACTCGCCTGAGATTTTTTCCCGCTTCATATCGAGGGTGATAATCTTCGGCATCTTGTAGCCTGATTTCGGACGCTGATCGAGAGTAAGCAGTTCATACCGCCCGGTCCGGGCATTGTGATAGGATTCAATCGAGGGCGATGCCGAGCCCAGTACGATCGGGATATTCAACTGGCGGGCCAGCATGACCGCGCAGTCGCGGCCGTGGTAGCGTGGCGAGGGATCATCCTGCTTGTACGAGGGATCATGTTCTTCGTCGACAATAATCAGTTTCGGGGTGGCCATTGGTGAAAACAATGCCGAGCGCGGCCCGATGACGACTTTGATCCGACCGGAGGCTACTTTTTCCCGCACGGCCAGCCGCTGGGCCAGGGTCAAACCCGAATGGATTACCGTGACCTGCTCACCGAAAAACGCCGCAAATGAAGATAACAAAAGGCCCGACAGGGCGATTTCCGGTACCAGGACCAGAACTGATCCGCCTGATTCGATGACCTTGCGGGCGACATGGCAATAGACCAGCGTCTTGCCCGAGCCGGTGATGCCGAACAGCAATAATGGCTTAAATTCGTTCTTATCAAGTGCAGCCGCGATACTATCATAGGCTTTCTTCTGGCCCTCGAGCAGTTTGAATTTTGGCAGTTCGGTGCGGATAGGGTAGTTAGAGACTTCGCTGATACCGGATTCATCGAAAACTTTTTCAAAGAGACCGTTTTTGACCAGCTTGGTAACCTGATAAGCCGAAAATCCGAATTCGGAAAGCAGCTCGGAGCGTGAATAGATGGCATCGTTCTTAAGCTGCCCGAGCCGTTCGAGTTCAACCGGCTTGAGATTATCAGCGGAATGGCCATTACCGGGCAGACGGTATCCGACAATTTTCTTTTTGGCGGATGTCGTCCGGTAGCGGGTCGCGATGATGCCGTCGGCAAGCCATGATTCAATTATTGGCATCAAGTCTTTGTGTTCGGCAAAGATATCGTCCTTGATAGAGCCATAGCGCAGGAGCCGCGCGGCGAGCGGTGCTGATGTGGTGGCCGAAGCTTTGATTTGTTCGAGCTGCTGATGGGCTACCGGCACGAATTCCAGCTTGGGTTTGCGCGCCCCGGTACCCGGCAGGGCAGCGGCCATGACTTCTCCGGGACCGGCGATATAGTATTCAGCCACCCAGCGGCAGAAGTCGATCAGGTATGGCGGAAAT
>CAZGLR010000005.1:36684-63682 GCA_964526635.1 uncultured Ignavibacteriales bacterium
ATATTCAGTTTTCTCCCGCCGGTAGTCGATGAAAAAAGCCAGCTTTTTGGATTTGCCGAAGGGGACCAGAAAACGGCACCCCGGCTGCAGGGCGGCGCTGTCGGCGGCTTTAATCTTGTAAGAAAAAAGATTGAGGTAGGGCCCCACCACAGCCATATCGACGATTGTATCTGCCATAGAAGAAAAAAACGGGATTGCGGATGATTCCGCAATCCCGAATTTACGATACATTGTTACGTCAGCAAGTTACAAATTTTTCAACTCATCCGCCCTGGCTTTGGCCTCCTCGGCCTTGGCCGACTGATTGGTATAGCGGTAGAGTTCTTCCAGTCGTTCCCAGGCGGTAACATTGCCGGGATTCAATTCGGTCAATGATTTATATGGTTCGATCGCATTGGTGAAATCACCGAGGCGGATATAGGCACGACCGAGATAGTCGAGAATATCGGTGCTATTGGGATTCTGCTCCAGATACCGGCTGAACATGGTAACCGCATTGCGAACATCGGCAGTATCCGGGCTGAGCAGGTAGAGAATCCCCAGGCGGTTTATCGCCATACCATCGTTCGGATCCACTTCAATGATTTTGGCAAACGATGCTTCCGCCTTATCGCGCCATTTGTTAACTTCTTCATTCTGGGCGGCCAGGTTGCCGAATTTGGTCGAATCAGAGCTGGCAACATCCGTCATTCTCACGAAATAGGTCTGGCCGAGACTGAACAAGGCCTGCTTATTGTTGGGGTCGACTTCGAGCACTTGCTGATAGTACTCGGTGGCTTTATCGTATTTTTCGAGATTATTATGGGCCACCGCTAAATTGATCAACGAGTTGAGATCCTGCGGGTTGTAATCAAGATATTTCTCGAACCAGACGATCGCGCTGTCCCAGTCGGGCTTCATGATGTATGCATAGGCGATTTTATTGACATACTGATCATGCACATCCTCTTTCGAGCGCGCCATAGCCTTTTTAAACTGATCAGCCGCCTTGAAATACTCCTCATGCTGCTGATACAGAATCCCGAGACCATCGTAGGATAACGGTTCCGTCGGCTTGACCATAATCGCCTTTTCGAAGTCCGCCTCGGCTACTGAATACGCCTTTTCAGCGAGGCTGTCCAGCGTAGCCAGGGAATCTTCCGACACCGGGAGTTTTGTCCAGACTTTAATAGTATCGTACTGACGGAGAAACTCGACAGCATCGTTATATGATTCTTCCCAGTACTTCTGCCGAAAATCGTTGATTTTTTCTATGTATTTGTCTTTTTTGTAGCAATTTCGCCGTAATTTTTCATCGACGCTTTGATCTTCACACAAGGTCTCAACCGAATCGAAACATATGACCATCGTATCGAGCACGTTGACCTCGGCGTAGAATGTCCCGAGCATGAAATACAGATCGGGGTCACGCTGAAACCGGTCTTTGGCTTCGTCGATCAGGTTTATTGCCTTCTGTAAAGTCTCGCGTCTTTTGTCTTTTTTATACTCGTGTAAATAGATAATCTTAGCAGACTGAACATAGGTCGATTTCGACCAGAGATCGCGGTTTTCCTGAGCGATCGCCGATGGCGCCAGAAGCGCAATCATGAGGATCGCCGCCAGCAGGTACGTTAACTTTTTCACCATGTCCTCCCACTACCAGTTACCGAAAAAATCGGTACAATGTATAGCTTTGCATATTCCTTGTCAATGTTACTGTCGATAAAAGACGGCTTACCGGCGCGTCTGTCTAACGGTAAAATCGATTACGCGCTTGTCATCGGCAGCGATGTCCAGAGTCCATTCGACTTCATTGGCGGATTTCTTGATGAAATCCACGCTTGAAGTTGTGATTTCCCAGAATCCGCCAAGGCTCTTGTGCACCACAACAGTCACGGAATCATCGCGTTTCTGGTTGCGCACTTCGACCCGGTAATCGGTTTCATCGACTTTATCCGAGATCTTGCGACGATTGACGATAGTCGTCTCGCCGACAACATCAAATGCTTCTCCGATTCTCAGTTTAATTTCTTCATTCCGGGCAGTATGATCGATCATATCTTCACCCAGAAGGATCATCGCATCATCGGTATCGGCCTGGAAAATTCGCACCCGGCCCTTCGGCAACGGCATCCCGAGACCATCGTCTTCAGCATTGCGCGTCTTCAGGTACACCAGAACGTTTTTCATGTGCGGTTCGGCATTGTACCGCAGTTCCTTTTTGACCGAGGCATGCGCGGTCTCGAACATTGTCACCTGCTTGATTTCGTTATCAGCGATAGTCGCTTTGCGCGGCAGGGTGTACATATGATATTCGAAGAAAGCCTTCTCCTCGAAACCGGCGGCCTTGGGCGTCATCGTCATGAAATCGGTTTCAGCCAGTTGCGGTCCCCGGCGGCGATCATCCACCCGGGCGATATCACCGGCGATTACTTTCAGTTTGGCATCACGGTACGTCTTGCCGCTGCGATTATCGATAGAAACCCAACCGGTCAGATCCATCGATTTTTCGTCCGAGCCCAAAATACCGACATATTCGGCCTGCCATTTGATGCCGGATGTTTGATAGGAGACGATCGCATCCGCGGCGCCCTCATATTCGGACGTGTAGAGCCAGAACAGCGTCGGACGCGTAATCAGGCCCTCGGGCAGTTCCGGAAAGGTAACATCGCGCACCTGACCGGTTGCGATCGATTTAATGCGGCCGTCGGTGGACTGAATAACCAGATACCCGCCGCCAAATGACAGCAGAGTCCCGGAAAACAGTTCGCCCTGTTCGGTCACGATGTCGATAGTCTTATCAATATATTTCTGGTATATCTTATCCGGACTGACCAGATCATAGGCGTAATTCTGTTCGAGTATGGCTACCGCCAGAGTTGTGTCGGCCATCTTAAACGATACCGAGGTGGCATCGATTTTGGCGGCAACATCGGTAAAGGCAACACGGCCGTTGCCCTCCTCAAAGGTCAGGTTGCGGACTTCACGGACTACACCAAGATCGGAGTTGTACACAGTCAGAGCGATATCACTGGCAGATGCTGTTGACATAAACATGATCCCCACGAGCGTCACAATCAGCTTTGTCATCATATTTTTGGCCGAAGGCATATTCTATCCTCCTTTTCCTTATACACAGTTTAGCCGGAAGCCGCGCTCCAGGCAACCATAATCGACACCATCACAGCGTCCGTACTGCAATACCGGCCAGACTGGTTTTTCTTCCCGGATAATTCCGCCCCGATCTTGCCCCATGGCAACTATTTTGTTATCTTTCTGACGGTTACGGAATTAGATATGTCCAAGAAAAAGTCGTCAAAATCCTGTGTCATAACGCTCCGCGAGGGCCAAATCTGCCCCAATTGCGGTTTTGCCAAATTGGTCAAAGAAGCCGGGAACATAATCAAGTGCCCGGTCTGCGGATTTGGGCCCAATTATAGATATACCTGATAAGAGACCATTGACGGCATCGGCGATGCCGTATGAATTATAGCACATTTTCCATTCACCACAATCTCCGGGACGTACCAATGCCTCAAAAACTGGCCGGAGTTTCCGATTCTGCAGTCAAAAAAGCCACCGGGAAATCATGGTCCCAATGGGTGACACTGATTGACAAAAAGGGTGGTCGCGACATGACGCATCGGCAGATTGTCAATATGCTGCAGATGGAGGGGCATATCGCCAGCGGATGGTGGTCGCAGATGGTCACCGTTGGTTATGAATATGCCCGGGGCCGTCGGGTCGTCGGCGAAACCAAAGGTGCCGGATTTCAGATCGGGGTACAAAAAACGCTGCCGATTTCCCGGGAGAAAGCCTGGGAGCTGATGACGAAAGCGAAAGGACGGCATCACTGGCTCGGGCGTGTATCTCGGATAAAATTTAAATCGGGTGAGAGATTCTCGACCAGCGACGGCACGACCGGTGAAATACGGACAATCGATCCCGGCAAAAAAATACGACTTACCTGGAAGCCAAAAAATTGGAAACAATCCTCGACCCTGCAAATTACCCTGCTGTCAGGCGGTCCGGAAAAAACTGCGATTCGATTTCATCAGGAAAGGCTGCCGGGTGCACGGCGCCGTGATCAAATGAGACAGCACTGGCAGGAGGTTCTGGGGCGACTGGCGGAAGTTGTTGCGGGCAAGTAAAGTTTTAAGCACAACCCAGGATACTGATTTCAATTGACGGGCTGGCTCGTGTTAGTGGTCCACCACATTTTCCGACCGGTAAAATCTTCCGGATTATGATTATCTGGGCTTAGCGTGCAGGATTTATTTACGCCCGCCCGCTGCTATAATATAATGAGCAGTATGGCAGGTCCCTCTGGGGGACCTGCCCTACTGACCTGCCCTACTGAACTGCCCTACTGAACTATAGCAACAAATCCCCGGCAAGAACCCAAACAAAAAAACCCCGGCCGGAACCGGGGCATTTGCAATCTATGGCAGGGCGCATGATACTACTGCGCCAGCAGCTTCTTCATATGGTTGTGAATCTTGCCATTCGACGCCAGGATGTCGCCATTGTAAATCGAGTATTTAGTGCCATCGAGATTGGTCACCCGGCCGCCGGCCTCGACGACCAGAAGCACCCCCGCCGCGACATCCCACGGATGCAGCTTGAGTTCCCAGAAGCCATCGAACCGCCCGCAGGCCAGATACGCCAGATCCAGCGCGGCTGAACCGGCCCGGCGCACGCCGCGGGCTTCTTTGTACATGCGGGCAAAATTTTCGAGATTGTCGATTTTCGATTCGTGAATGTCATAGGGAAAGCCGGTCGCCAGAAGAGAACGCGAGAGTTTCCGTTCGTCAGTTACGACCATCCGCTTACGGTTGAGATATGCTCCCCCGCCGACCGAGGCAGAGAACAGTTCATCGAGAATCGGATTGTAGATCACTCCAACGACGATATCGTCGTCATCTTCAAGTGCTATCGACACACAAAAGGCCGGATAATTATGCGCATAATTGGTAGTGCCGTCGAGCGGATCAATCACCCAGCGGCGGCCGTTGCCGCGTTCGGTGATACCACTTTCTTCGGCCAAAATGGAATCATCGGGGAAGTTTTTCTTAATCCCTGAAACAATGAGCTTTTCGGATTTCACATCCGATTCGGTGACCAGATCGACACGGCCTTTGAGTTTGACATTGTGCCGTTTCTTGAAGCGCTTCATCAAAAGGTTGCCGGCATCGACGGCGATATCGCGGGCGAATTTGAGTTCTTTTTTATAATCAGGCATGAGGGGCTCCCGTGGGCGTGTTAACAAGATTAGCGAATTGTGTTTGATACAGGGCGTAGTAAATACCTTTGCTGGCCAGCAATTCCTGATGGGTTCCGAACTCGCGCAATTCACCTTTATGCATAACTAATATACGATCGGCTTTTTCGATTGTTGACAGGCGATGGGCGATGATAATTGACGTACGGCTCTGCATCAGCTTATCCAACGCTTTTTGAATGAGAAGTTCGGTTTCGGTATCGACCGAACTGGTGGCCTCGTCGAGAATCAGGATTTTGGGATCATAGGCCAGGGCACGGGCGAATGACAGCAGTTGTTTCTGGCCGGTCGAAAGAGTCGCGCCGCGTTCATGCACTTCGGTGGCAAATCCGTCGGGTTGCCGTTCGATAAAATCGGCGATACCGACCTGGCGGGCGGCCTCGCGCACCTGTTCGGGCGTAATCTCCTTGTTATTCAGGTCGATGTTCCCGGTAAAATCGCCGGAGAAAACAAACACATCCTGCAGCACCAGAGCCATGAAATCACGAACATATTCCGGGTCCATGTCTTTGACCGAGATGCCGTCGAGCTTAATGTCTCCCTGCTGAAAATCATAGAAGCGGAGCAGCAGCGAGATAATCGAAGTTTTTCCGGCGCCGGTGGATCCGACGATTGCGATTTTTTCACCCGGTTTGACATCGAAGCTGACATTTTTTAGTACCCATTCGGGTTCGTTATAGGCGAAAGTCAGGTTTTCAAGAGCGATCGCGCCCTTGAATTGCTTGATTGTCTTGACTTTGGATGGCGCCACTATCTCCGGTTCGGAATCAAGCAGCTGGAAAATGCGCTCGGATGAGGCCATTGACGATTGCAGGATGTTGTATTTTTCCGACAAGTCCCGCAACGGCCGGAAGAAGCGCTCGGTCAGTTGAATGAAGGCAACCAGTTCGCCGAAAGTCAGAAAATCGCCACTGATGCGGACCCCGCCGAAATAAATCAGAAGCGCTACCGCAGCCGTTTCAATAATCTCCACTATGGGGAAGAAGAAGGCGTAGCAATAGACCGAACGGAAATGGGCTCGTTTGAGGTTATCGTTGATACCATCGAAATTATTGAATACCCGCTTTTCCTGATTGAACAACTGGACGACTGAAATGCCGGTAATGTGTTCCTGAATAAAGGCATTGATACGAGCCAGTCGAACGCGGACGTCACGATAGGCTTCGCGGGCTTTTTTGCGAAAGACGGCAGTGGCCAGGATCAATAACGGCAGGACAGCAAACGTAATCAGCGCCAGTTGCCATGAGTAGTACAGCATGGCGATGACTATCCCGGCCAAAGCCAGGATATCGCCGAAAATAGCCACCACGCCGGAGGAAAACATCTCGTTGAGGACGTTGATATCGTTGGTCACCCGGGTAACGAGACGGCCGACCGGATTCTTGTCAAAGAACTTGAGATGCATCCGCTGCAGATGCTTGAAGACCTGCATCCGGATATCATACATCACCTGCTGGCCGATCCATTGCATGATATAGAATTGCAGATAGGCCAGTCCAAAGGCAGTGATCAAAATCGAGGCGTAGATTAGTGCGATACGCGCCAGCCCTGGGATATCGTCCTTGGCGATATAGTCGTCGATCGCGATCTGAACCAGGATCGGTCCCGAAAGCTGCAGCGCGGTGACAATAAGAAGCAGAATGACAGCAAAGACGACCTTCCAGCGATACGGTCGCAGGTATTTCAGCAGCCGTTTCATCAACCGGGCATCATAGGCTTTCCCGAGCACTTCCTCATCATGTATCCCGATCGTCTGCCGCATAATTACATCGCCTCCAGCTGATCTTCCATAAGCTGTTTCTGATAGAGGCGGGCGTAGGGGCCGGCGGCTTCAAGAAGCTTAGCGTGCGTGCCCTGTTCGGCAATGCGGCCGTCTTCGAGGTATACGATCAAATCGCAGGCTTTGATACTGGCCACTCGATGCGAGATAACGATCGACGTACGGCCGGAAAGTACCTGCTGCAAATTGGCAAAAATCTGTGCTTCGGTTTCGGTATCGACCGATGAGGTGGCGTCGTCGAGAATGAGTATGGCCGGATCGCGCATGATAGCGCGAGCCAGCGCGGTGCGCTGTTTCTGACCACCCGACAGCGTCAGGCCGCGTTCACCCAGTTCAGTCTCATATTTTTTGGGAAACGCATCAATATCATCGTGGAGTGCCGATAACTTGGCCGCCTGCAGCACCATGTCGCTGGGAACGCCATCGGTTTCAAGATTAATATTGGCTTCCAGCGTATCGGAAAACAAAAATGTCTCCTGCGGCACGAATCCGACGGCCTTACGCAGCTTGTCCAGAGGCCAGAGATTGATGTCGATATCATCGATGAAGACAGTGCCATTGGGGACCGGATACAAACGCGGGATAATCGAGACCAGCGAGGTCTTCCCTGATCCGGTCGGCCCGATAATACCAACCCGGGTTCCGGGTTCGATGGTCAGATTTATATCATGCAGCACTGGTCCGCTGCTGTGCTGATTGCCGTTGACCGCGGGATATTCAAACGTCAGGGTGCGAAACTCTATTTTGCCCGTTACTGTGTCCGCGCTTTCAGCGGGCTGCGACGGCGGTACGATTTTCGGATCAGTATTGAGGATCTTGTTGATGCGATCCAGCGAGGCTGTTCCCCTCTGATAAAGTGAGACAACCCAGCCGAGAGCCATCATCGGCCAGACCAGCCAGCCCATATAGCCGAAGAAGGCCACCAGGGTACCCAGTGAAATAGTGCCATTGGCCACTTCACGGCCGCCGACAAAGAGAATCACCAGGCTGGTTGATCCGGCAATCATGAACATCATCGGCTGAAAAAGACCGATCACGCGGGCCATGCGCAGATTAAGATCGGCATAATGGCGTGAAACGCCGGAGAAATTCTCGATTTCGCTTTCTTCACGGCGATAGGCTTTGATAACACGAATCCCGGAAAGATTTTCCTGTACTCGGGTAGTCAAATATGAAAAATGCTCCTGAATCGCCAGAAACCGTTTGTGGACAAGCTGCCCTATACGATTGACCGCCAGTGGCAGGATAACCAGAGGCAGCAAAATAAACAGGGTAAGATTGGGCGAAAGCGTGATCATGAAAGCCATAGCGATCGTGACTGAGATAAACGTGTTGATGATATGCATGATCCCGGGGCCGATCATCATGCGGACAGCCTCGACGTCATTGGTGGCATGGGCCATCAAATCGCCGGTTTTCATGTTGTGGTAATAGGTCTGATCGAGCGACAGGAATTTGTCGAAGAGGGTGTTGCGAATATCGTATTCCGCTTTGCGCGACGCCCAGATAATCGTTCGTCGCATCCCGAAACGAAAAATTCCCCCGGCAACCGACAATATGACCATATACAGGCACAATTTGCCGACATACGCCATCGACTGACCCTGTTCGACCACCTCGAAAGCCAGTTTGACCAGATACGGCACAATCAGCACGAGGCCATTGGCCAGAATGGTCATTCCGGTACCAACAACAAAATACCCGAGGTACTTGCGAAGGATAGGAATCAGATGTGAGAAACGTCCGGGTGTTTTATTGGCCATGTCCAAAGTTCAACAGGTTTGCCAGAAAATGAAC
The DNA here is from genome assembly GCA_964526635.1 of uncultured Ignavibacteriales bacterium. Taxonomy (GTDB): domain Bacteria; phylum Zixibacteria; class MSB-5A5; order GN15; family JAAZOE01; genus CAZGLR01. The sequence goes on from CAZGLR010000005.1 coordinate 45,522, forward strand.
AGCTTCAATATTTAAATCCGCGGCCATATCAAGAAGCGGGAGACCGCAATAGATAATATGACCCTCACCAATCTGTGCAACCCGTAAATAGCTGCCAAGTTCCCCGGCCCTCAGAATTTCCGCCCCGCCGCCCATAATTGCCGGCCAGCCGCCGCCATAGGCATCCATGCGGGACAAAAGGGGATGCAGTTTAATATCATACGGCTCACGCAGCAGCGCATGATCCTTGCCGTCATTGGCCGCCGGCTGATCGGTCACCTGGCGGGAAACATACATGTGAAACGGCAACGCGGTTGAGGGCCAGCCAAAGGCCTGCCCGAAGATGATAACATCGCCGCCGTTTTCAACAAATTCATGAATGCGGTCTCCGCTGCTGCGGAGAACGTCATAATACTCTGTCGCTTCCGGCCCAAAAACAATGACGTCGAAGGCATCGAGGGCGGCCCGGGCCATACCCCGCCGCGTCAAGGGCTCAAAAGAAACGCGGGCCATGCGGAGGAAATCCTCCAGCTTACCGGCATCATCGGGAATGAAAGCAATATCGCGGGTATCGGGGACTTCACAGCGGACAATTCGGACATCCGCCGATGCGGTCGCGACTTCCTGCCCGCCGACCTCGAGTGTGGCTCGGACAGTTTTGAGATCATAGCCCATGGAGCGCCCCGCGGCCAGGTAGATATTGCGGTATTTTCGGGTCGTTCCCTGCGGCATAAAGACGCTCTTGTTGTAGCTGCCGACCACGATACCATCGGGCGTATGAATCGTCAGGGTGCCATCGAGTTCGCTGCCGTATGGTTTGGTGATTTTAATCTGCCAGTCAAACGGTTGCGCCAGGGCGGTTTTGGGATCGTCGGTAAATGGCGCCAGGATGGCATAACCCGGCAAAAACTCGAGGTTCAGCATTTCATCGGAGAATTCCCGGTAGGGAACGAACAATTCAAGTGCCAGGCCCTCGACCACCGCCTCGATCGAGAACAACAACGAATCACCGGTGGCCTCACGGACATCGAGTTGACCGAGATCGATAGCATATTCGCGATAAAATCTTTGATGCGGCTCGATAATTTTCGAGATTGAATCGACGACGATCGGCGGCTGATTATCGCGATTGAGGCGGAAATATGATAATTCCACCGGTCGCGGTCCGAAGACTTCAATATCGAGAGTGAGTTTGGCGCTGCTGCCAAAGGGCGTCTTGCGCCGTTCGATATTACCCAGCCAGCGAACGCCTATCGCTTCGGCCACAGCCAGGTAGGCCTTATGATGTATCCGCTGTGCCCAGGCTTCTATGCGCGACATTTCGATCCCGCCGAGACCGCGGCGGATTATTCCCATGATTTCATTGAATTCGCGATACGCCGATCCGATCAATTGAAGCTGCTCAGAGCGCCCTGAGCGCAGCTTGTATGCCGCCCTCAGATAGGAGCGGTATCGGGCCAGCCGGGCGAGCAAGTTTTTCTGCTCCGGACCATCAAAAAGGCGAGCGGATATAATATCAGGCAGCCGGAAGGTATCGAAATCGGGGATAAAATCTATTGGCGGCGTGCCCTGAGGGAGGGCCTCTACCGGATAATACCAGCGGAAACGTTGCGGCGAATATGTTGTTTTCTCTACACCGAACAGTTCTTTGGATACAGCAGTAAGTCGTTTCCTGTATTCATGATACAATTCAGCATCGTTGAGAATAACGCCGGCGCCCTGATCTGCGGGGCCCGCGATAAAAATCTGCCGCAGATGAGCCAGAGCCAGTGTGTCATTCCGCGAGGCCACCTGCAACAACCGGGCGAAACCAACCAACTGGGCCGAATCAGACGATGACTTCGAGGCAATGATCGCGATATCCGGATAAATGCCATCGAACACCACTTCGATCAGTGAATCGACGAAGCTGGAATCATCCATATCCGTTCCACGCCCGATTTCCAGCAAGTGAAATTGATTGTCTTCGCTGTCGGCGATGGAATATCCAAATACCGGTGCGGGATGGACGCGAGCGATGGTTATGTCGGCGCCATGAATGTGATTGAGATACAGAAGCGCTGTCCAGGGGATATTGTCGATATCCTCAACCGGGCAGATAATCCTGATATCGGATTGGGCGGCATGGATTTTCTGCTGAAGATCGGCGGCTCCGATGATTCCGGGACATCCGGTCAGGAGGAAAACCATGAGCAAACATCGTATCATCGTCTTCATCTTGCGACCAGTATATCGGTTTGGAATTTTTAAGTCAATTTTCAAATTGGGCGGCTCGTACAGATTTATATTGCCCTTAAATTTGTGAGCCGATACATTGAACATCCACGCGACGAGCAGGCCAAAGAGGAGAAAGCTATGTCAGATTTTCTGTATATCACTGGACGACAAATACTCGATTCACGCGGCACCCCGACAGTTGAAGTCGATGTAATGCTTGACGATGGCAGTTTCGGTCGGGCAGCGGTGCCGTCGGGCGCCTCAACCGGTGCTCATGAAGCAGTGGAATTGCGCGATGGCGACGCCGGTAAGTACTTCGGCAAGGGCGTCACCAAAGCTGTGTACAATGTCAACAACATCATCGCCCCGGCCATTCTCGAGGCCGATCTCGATCCCTTTGATCAGGTACGACTCGATAATTTCCTGATCGCACTCGATAGCACTGAATCTAAATCCAAGCTGGGCGCCAATGCCGTCCTGGGCGTTTCATTGGCGACAGCCAAAGCATGTGCCGAGTCCTGCGGCCAGTACCTGTTTGAATATATCGGCGGCAGCAATGTAAAAACTCTCCCGGTTCCGATGATGAACATCCTCAACGGCGGCAAGCATGCCGATAACAACGTCGATCTGCAGGAGTTCATGATTATGCCGGTCGGCGCCAATCAATTTTCCGAAGCGCTGCGCATGGGTGCGGAAATCTTCGGAACACTGAAAAAAGTCCTCAAGAGCAAAGGCTACAACACCGCTGTTGGCGATGAAGGCGGCTTCGCGCCTGATTTGAAATCCAACGCCGAAGCACTGGAAGTGATCACCGAAGCGGTCGAGAAATCGGGATACAGATTGGGCGAAGAAATTCTATATGCTCTCGATCCGGCTTCGACCGAATTTTATGATACCGCGAAACAAAAATACGTGCTGGCCTCGGAAAATCGCGAACTGACTTCGGCCGAGATGATCGACTACTATGCCGACCTGGTCAAAAAGTACCCGATCATTTCTATTGAAGATGGCCTCGCTGAGGATGACTGGGATGGCTGGAAAATGATGACTCAAAAACTCGGTTCGAAAATCCAGATTGTCGGCGATGACCTCTTTGTTACCAATCCCCGACGGCTCGCCCGCGGTATCCAGGAAGGCTCGGCCAATTCGATTTTGATCAAACTCAACCAGATCGGGACGTTGACCGAAACACTTGACACGATTGAACTGGCCAAGACAGCGTCGTTTACCGCAGTAGTATCACATCGCAGCGGCGAAACCGAAGACGCCACTATCGCCGATGTCGTGGTCGCAACCAGCGCCGGTCAGATTAAAACCGGATCCCTCTGCCGCAGCGACCGTATCGCCAAATACAATCAACTGCTGAGAATCGAGGAAATACTGGGCGACATGGCTGAATTTCGCGGCCGGGACGTCTTTTATAACATTAGGTAGGACTTGTGCCAAAACGGACTTCACCATCGGGACTGCGCAAAAAGGTAACGCAGGATCTGATTCGCCGTCTGCGCGAATACGAGCACGGTCTGCGCGATAAGATGACCATGCTGATCGTCTCAGGTGTGGCCCTGTACCTGTTGTTTCTGTTTTGCGCCGGAGATTATGGCCTGGTCCGTATTTCGCGGCTGATCCAGCAGCGTAATCAACTCAACGAAGATTATCAATCGATTATCACGGAGGCGGCTGATTATAAATACCGCCTCCGTCGGCTTCAGTCCGATCCGCATTTTATCGAATACATCGCCCGCACAAACTACGGGTATTCCCGCGACGGTGAGTTCATTTACCGCCTGCCCTCGTCAAACCGGTAACAGTTCCCATGGCCCTGCATAAAAGCGAAGGAATTATTCTTCACGCGGCCAACTGGTCGGAATCGTCGCAGATGCTGACCCTGTTGACCCCTGACCGGGGACGTCTTTCACTGTCGATGAAGGGTATCCGCAAACTCAGCGGCAAACGAGGTCGGCCGCTGCGTTTTGCCCGTCTGGAATTGACTTTTTACCTGCGCGAGGGGGCCGAAACCGGCAGTCTCAACGATGTCGAACCGATTGAGGTCTTTTTGTTCGAAAAGGATGGCCAACTCGGGCGGTTGACATTCGCGGCGGCGGCCCTGGAGTTGCTCAATGGTCTGACATCGGTACAGGAAGCCCAGAGCGCGGTATACCAGATATCGCTGTCGTTTCTGCGAATGGTCGACTCGATCGAGAAAAAGCGGTTGCCGGGGCTGTTTGCCGGCTATATATTGCGGCTTGTTTCGCTGGCGGGATTCCGGCCAAACCTGGTCGGGTGTACCGATTGCGGTCGGGTGGTGAGTGATGAGGTTGAGTCCGACGAGGACCTGCTGTTCAGTGCTGAGCGCGGGGGCATGGTGTGTCTTGCCTGCCGGGGTAACGCCCGAAGCGGGAACGGCATTGTGGAAATCACGGCGAAGCAGCATTTGAAATTCAGGCGGCTCATGGAATCATCACTGGGGGAAGCATCGCAGATTTCCGTTTCTCTTGCCGACCTGCAGCGACTCATTGAGCTGGTTACGGAACTGCTGCGTTTTCATGCCGGCACGGTTCGACATCTTAAATCATTTGACTTTTTGGATAAGCTGACTCAGGCGGTCAAAACCTACGGAGGCTAAGTGGCGAAGAACAAGACGGGCGACGACTTCATGGAGAAACTGGTGTCGTTGTGCAAACGGCGCGGGTTTATTTTTCAGTCATCCGAAATCTACGGCGGCATTACCTCGTGCTGGGATTATGGTCCACTCGGCGCTGAACTCAAACGGAATATCAAGGACTTCTGGTGGAAGGCGATGGTCCACAAGCGCGATGATATCGTCGGTCTCGATTCGGCAATTCTGATGCATCCGGAAGTATGGGTAACCTCCGGTCATGTTACCCAGTTCAACGATCCCATGATCGACTGTAAAACCTGTAAGGCCCGCTTCCGGGCCGATAAACTGGAAGAATCGCGCTGCCCCAACAAGCCCTCGAAATCGCCCCTGGAATGCGGCGGCGAATTGACCGAAGCGCGACAGTTTAACCTGATGTTCAAAACCCACATGGGCCCGACTGAAGACAGTTCGTCGGTGATCTACCTGCGTCCTGAGACCGCCCAGGGCATATATGTCAACTTCCTGAATGTACAGGGACCCTCGCGGCAGAAGATCCCCTTCGGTATCGCCCAGATCGGCAAGGCTTTTCGCAATGAAATCACACCGGGCAATTTTATCTTCCGGACCCGTGAGTTCGAACAGATGGAAATGCAGTTCTTTGTTTATCCCGGAGAAGATGAACACTGGATGGATTACTGGCGTGAGAAACGCTGGCAATTTTATCTGGATCTGGGTATTCGTCCCGAAAAGCTGCGCTGGCATGAACATGGTCCCGATGAACTGGCTCATTATGCCAAATCGGCCTTCGATATCGAATACGAATTTCCGTTCGGCTGGCATGAACTCGAGGGCGTTCACAACCGAACCGATTTCGATTTGTCGCGCCATGCCGAAGCCACCAAAAAAGATCTGCGGTACTGGGATGAGGCGAAGAAGGAAAAATACATCCCATACATAGTGGAAACTTCAGCCGGCTGCGACCGAACGATCCTTATTTGCCTGACCGATGCCTATCAGGAAGAGGAAGTCAAGGGCGAGAAGCGGGTGGTTTTGAATCTGTCGCCGCGCATTGCGCCATATAAGGCGGCTATTTTTCCGCTGGTCAAAAAGGACGGTATGCCGGAAGTGGCCCGCAAGATTCATGACGAGTTATTGAAGAAATTCAAAGTCTTCTATGATGAATCAGGCGCGGTCGGACGCCGTTATCGCCGTCAGGATGAAATCGGGACGCCATTCTGCTTTACCATCGACGGCCAGACGCTTGAGGATGAGACCGTGACCATGCGCGACCGCGACAGCATGGAACAGACACGGCACAAGATTGCCGAGATTCATGATATTCTCGACAAGCGTGTCAACGGCTGACATCAAATTTCACCATATACATATTACACCGCCGGTTTCAGAATGCTCGAACCGGCGGTGTTCTTCTTACATTCCTTCCAATAAAGCGTTTGTATAAAATGGCATCGTGGCTATATTTTACCTGATAAAGCCCCGTAACCGTCTGTTTACATCACATGTTCCTCACCCGAACTGCAGGAGAAAGGCATTCCGATGCAGAAGTCACTATTTATTCTCGGTTTGCTGATACTGGTATTTCTGGCGCCGGAAGAAACCGGGGCCGAACCGGTCAATCGCCAGGTATCATCATTCAGCTTCCAGCTTCAAAATGAAGAACAGGTTTTTTATCATCCCGAAGCGGACAATATTATCGTCGCCAACTGGCGCGATTTCCGGCTTGGTTATCGGCAGATCGGCATTGGCCGTTCGATCGATGGCGGCGCCACCTGGACCGATTTTCTCAATCCGCTTCAAATGAATCCCTTTGAGAGCCGTCAGTCAGACCCGACTCTTACAATCGGCCCCAATGGCGAGTTTATTATGAGTGTGCTGGATTATATTCCAGCGCTCCAATACATCGACTCGAGCTTTGTCGCCTTTATCATCTCTGAGGATTCGGGCGCAACCTGGAGTGGGCCATATCCCTGCGCCGAATCGGGGCCGTGGTTCGAGGACAAGCAATTTATTACCACTGATCGCACCGGTGGACCGCATAGCGGCAACGTCTATGTCGGCTGGGCTCGCTTTCCCAATCCGACACGGATTATCTTCGCCCGCTCGAACGATGGCGGCTATACCTGGGATGATACCCTGACAGTAGGGCCGGCGCAGAATCATCCCCCGTGCGGCAGTCCAATCGACGCCGGTCAGTTCACCCAGCCGATCGTTGGCGCCGATGGTTCAGTATATGTATTCTGGAGTGGCTTCTATCTTTTCCCCGACGAATGCGCCGGATACCGGGCATTGAAAATGTCTAAATCAACCGATGGCGGTCAGTCGTTCTCGATCATTGGAGAACCTGTTTTTCAATGGAACAGCGTCTCTGAGGTCGATGGCGGCGTGGATGTTTACAATGCCTCGGCCGGAGATTGTGATATTTCCGGAGGACCATATCATGGCACAATTTACATCTCGTCGACCAATGGTATCGCACCGGGAGAATTCGAAACCGACGTCATTCTGATTAAATCAACCGATGGCGGCGCCACCTGGTCGGAACCGACGATTATCAATGATGATCCACCGGGCAATGACGTCGATCAATTCCATCCATGGCTGATTGTCAACCAGGATGGTGTTGTGTGTGTGATCTTTTATGATCAGCGTACCGATCCCCCGGCATATTACGACTTTGATGCCTTTGTATCCTTCTCTTTCGATGGTGGTGAGACATTTACAACTAATTACCGGGTGAGTGATGTTTCGATTTCGCCGGATCTGGCAGTTCCGGACAAGATAATCGATCCGGAATTTCAACTCGAGGCCGATCCGCAGGCCGGGGGATTTGACGAGAAGGGTATTTACCATGCCTATCAGCCGCAGGCCGGGTTGTTTGCCGAATATATCGGGATAACTTCGAATCACGACAGTGTCACCTGCGTCTGGACCGATACGCGCAACAACAATCAGGATGTCTTCGGGGCGTCGTTCGAGATACCATTTCTGGAGCCACGTTTGTACAATTACACCGACGGCGGATTTACCAATGGCAACGACAGTCTCCATTGGTCGACCTGCTGGCATGCGGGTGATGTGATTTATGAAGTCGAAATAGATGTCAATGATCTCTTTACCTCGCCAACCCTGATTCCGGGATTATTCGGTAATAAGTTAGCTTTCGCCGATGCGGGGCCATTGACGGAAGGTACACCGCTTTACTGGCGAGTCAGGGCAATTCGGGGAATTGATCAAGATACAACCGCCTACAGTGCCACCGGCATGTTCGAAGTGGATATGACAGCACCACCACCGGTGACCTTGTTTGAACCGACAGATGATGCGATTATTAATACGCCAATGCCGACATTCGCTTTTGGATATTTACTCAAGCAGGCGCCCGGGCCCTTTTTCGAACTCGAAATAGCCGGCGATTCTGATTTCACCGGTGTTCCGCCATATTTTGTTTATGATGGCATTGAATGTACCACACTAACCACGGCTACCTTTATGATGCCCGATTCAGTTGATGAAAATGTCGAACATTTCTGGCGAGTGACGGCATACGATGGCGCCGGTAACAGATCTGCCTCTTCCGAGCTTTACAGTTTTATTTACGTTCCCTACATCTGCGGTGATACCAATGAAGACAACGATATCACGATAGGCGACGTGCTGTGCCTGATCGGTTATGTCTTCGGGGTCAATCCCTGCGAGCCGAATCTGAACGCGTCTGATGTAAATAATGATGGATCGGTCAATGTCGGTGACGCCATCTTTCTGATTAATTACATCTTCAAGGACGGCCCGCCACCATCCTGCTGAGTCGTCCATCAGAACACCAAAAAACCCCGGTCAGCCAACCGGGGTTTTTTATAATCGGGGAAACCGCTGCCTTCTACACCGCCGGCGCGTCCACACCGTAATTGGACCATTCCTCCATGGCGGGACCATAGAGACCGGGGACTTTCAATCCGGCCAAACGCATAAAAACAGTAAGCTGTCCGCGATGATGGATTTCGTGGGTCAGCACAACCCACAGGGAAAAGCCGCGTTTCCACATGGTGCCGTACATATCGTCTTCCTTCTCAAAATCATCGGGTTGCCATTTCGTTATGGCGTCGATAACGGCATCAGTGACCTTGATGTAGGCATCGGTTATTTCCTTGACCGTGGCCGGTATCGGCGATTTTTCATTGGGACCATCGATGATGATACCGAACCGCCCGCACATTTCGGGATAGGTCGTAACGATATGCCAGGCCAGTCGGCCGCAGGTTCGAATAATGTCGTGTTCGGGTAATGTTAACGATTCATCGGTAAGATGCGAGAGAATTTTCAGCGTCGCATCGCGATCCTCTTTAAAGCGCTGAACAAACATATCAACTGAAGTAAACATTGCAATCTTTCCTTTCGAAGCACTTCAGGCTAATATTGCATCTATTCTTTTCACCGTGTCCATATCGAGTTTCACATCCGAGGCGGCAATATTGTGTTCTACCTGCTCGATGCTGGTGGCGCCGGTAATAGCGCTGGAAATCTCCGGTCGCCGCAGGATCCAGGCCAGCGCCAGGGTGCCGACGGAGATATCGAGATCAGCGGCAACCTCGCTCAGGTGTTTGATTCGGGCGATGTTTTCATCGTTTAATTCAGAATCAAGCCACTTGGAGGTCGCCCCCCGGCTGCCGTCGGGGACGCCATCGTTGTATTTGCCCGTCAAAAGTCCCTGGGCCAATGGTGACCAGACAACTATACCCATGCCGTTGCGAAAGGCCGTCGGCATGATTCCCGCTTCGATATGGCGATCGATCATATTGTAACGTGGCTGTTCGACCTGGGGCCGATAGCATAAATATTTCTCAGCCGCTCGGACCGCATCGTCAATCTGCGGAGCTTCCCAAACCGAGGTGCCCCAGTAAATGACCTTTCCCTGACGAACTAAATCATCCATGGCCCGGACGACTTCCTCCACCGGCGTATCCGGATCATAGCGATGGCAGAAGTATACATCGAGATAATCGGTCTGGAGTCGTATGAGTGACTTTTCGACTGATTCGATAACATGCTTCCGGGATAACCCGCGGTCATTGATATTATCGCTCATCGGCCAGAAGACCTTGGATGAGATCACCAGGTCGCTGCGGGTGTATTTTTTGAGGGCTTTTCCGCAGACCCGTTCGGCCTCACCCCGGGCATAAATATCGGCCAGATCGATAAAATTTATCCCACCGGCTATAGCGGCATCGAGGATTTTCTCGGTATGTTTTTCATCAATAGTGCCGCCGTAGGTCAGCCAGCCGCCGATAGAAATCTCTGATACTTTGGTCCCGCATTTGCCAAGTCGTCTGTAATTCATCTGCCAGTCTCCCTTTATAAGCACCGCCGGGGGTGTTTTTTGACAATCACATATTTTGAGCCTGTTGTGGCCGTATAGTATATAATTAATTATGGGGCATATTCCCTTGACTTTTTTGCCCGGCAGATCATGCTTATTTGAAACAATATGACACAAACTGAAAAAACCCTGATAATCAAGCGAATCGCTGCCGAACATGGTTTCTCACGATGCGGCATCAGCACCGCCGAGCCATTGGATACTGAAGCCCGACAGCTTCAGCGCTGGTTGGAGCGGGGGTATCACGGCGAAATGAATTACATGCAGCGGCATGCGCCCCTGCGGGTTGATCCATCGTCCCTTCTGCCCGGTGTCAAATCGGTGATATCGTTGTTTTACAACTATTATCCCGATGGTGGCAAAAATCCGGGTCGGTTCAAGATATCCAAATACGCTTATGGCCGTGACTATCACAAAGTTTTGCGCAAAAAACTCAGGCAGATGGTCGCTGCCATTGAGGATCAGATCGGGCCGTTTGCATCGCGGATATGTATTGACAGCGCACCGATTATGGAGAAAAGCTGGGCCGTGCGTTCGGGTATCGGCTGGCTCGGCAAACATACCAATGTTATCGATCCCGATCTCGGCAGTTTTCACTTTATTGCCACGCTGCTGGTCGACCTCAATCTGGATACCGACCGGCCGATTACCGATCACTGCGGTAGTTGCCGCTTGTGTCTCGACGCCTGCCCGACCGGCGCGATCGTGGAACCATATGTGGTTGACGCCCGCAAATGCATATCATATCTGACTATCGAGGTAAAGGGCGACCTTCCGCAGCACATGAAAAACACCTACCGGGGATGGATATTCGGCTGCGATATTTGCCAGGATGTCTGCCCCTTCAATAAAGACATTCCCTCGCACCAAGAGCCGGAATTTAGGCCGCCTCCGGTGCTCTTTTCGATGACCAAAGATGACTGGATCAATATCGACCCGGGACAATTCGATGACATCTTTTCCGGCAGCGCGGTCAGGCGCGCCGGTTACCGGGGACTGAAGCGCAATATCGAATTTGTCTTGAAATAACGCCTGTTTAACGAGAAATCGTAACGAAGTAATCGCGGCCGATCTTCTTGATTTCGACGTCATAGGCTCGAAACCAGTAAAGAATATCCTCGAGATTTTTCCGCGTATACAAGTAGAGATTACAGCGATTCCGGTAGCGGAGGCGGCGCTGCCAGGCGAGAAATCCTTCGGCGGCCGGAAAGCTGAACAGGGCTGATCGGGAGCAACTATCCAGCGCTTTTTCGATTATCGGCAATGGCTCTGCGACGTAATCCATGAAGCCCATCAGGATACAATAATCGAAGGTTCGGTTGAACTCGTGGGCCAAAAAATCATCGGCGATAAATTGGCAGCGATCGGCGACACCGGCCCGTTTGGCGGCACTTTGCGCCAGCGCGATCATGCGTGGCGCAAAATCGATACCCCAGATATCGCTGAGTCCGTGCCGGGCCAGAGCGATACAATAATGCCCCGGTCCGCAGCCGATATCGAGAACTGAAGCGGCGGGATCGCGGCCGCAGGCGGCCAGTGACCGTTCAAAACGCCGTTTCATACTGCGTCGAAACAGCGAATTGATCACACTGGCAAGTATTCCCTGATTGCTGCCGTAAAGCGCATTGAAATTGGCCGCATACGCGTCGAAAAACCGACGTGTCCGATCACCGTTCTGCATGTCTCATCACTGTTTACAAGGATAGCGTCACTGTTTTATCTTACCATGGTAATACACAGATCGGGCCGAAGCAAGCGCCGGAGGGATATATCCTGTTTCGAGCCGATATCTTTATCTTGTCATTTGACTGCCCGATCTGTAACATATCGTTAAACTATCGACGTGATACAGGGTACGATGATGAAACTATATGTCGTTCAACACGCTCATGCTCTTGATAGAGAACAGGATCCGCAGCGGCCGTTGTCAAAAACCGGCCGTACGCAGGTCCTGAAAATGACCGCGTTTATAAAGATCCATGCCCGTTTTTCGGTTGACGTCATCTTTCACAGCGGCAAATTACGAGCTCTGCAAACTGCCGATCTTCTGGCCGAGGCGCTAAAACCGGCTGGTGGAATTATGGCCAGCGACGGCCTTGAGCCGAATGATGATCCGCAATTGTGGATATCCCGAATATCGTCGGAAACGCGTAACCTTATGCTGGTAGGCCATCGACCGCATCTGGACCGTCTCATCACAACTTTGACGACCTGCCGCGACGACGAACCCGGCATTGTCATTCGCAACAGTGCTATCGCCTGTCTTGAACAGACTGACCCGGAAAAATGGCGGCTATGCTGGTATGTTATTCCGGAAATATTGAAGTAACGAAATACGTCCTGAACTCAATGAAGTCGGGGCATGGCGGGTTTTATATTTTGTATCCGATCAAGCACCATACTTAACGACGGCGCCGAATGATAAACCTGGATATCGGCGGCATAGGCCCTGAATTCATCCTGCAACGGCAGGTGAATCAACGCCAGAGGATACAATCGGTTGCTGTTCTTTTGTACGATTTCCAGAATTGCCTTCATATCCAGATGACGGCAATCACAGATAAGTACGTCGATCATATCTTCGGATAACTCCCGGATCGTGTCAGAACAATCAGTCCAGTACAGACAAATATCCGAAGTGCAGGTTTGCTTGAAATAGTGGCCGAGCAGTTTCTTGTCCGTTGAATAGATGAGGATATTCCGCTGGAGGTGGGAACGTCGCTGCATCACACCCGTTTCGACTCGACTGGATTCTCCTTCCTCGGGCAGTGTAAGGCGGAACACTGAACCGATCCTGGGAAGTGAATACACCTGTATTTCGCCGCCATGCTCATGCGCGATATTGCGGCAAATCGACAATCCCATACCAATACCCGGCGCCCGATCTTCACCCCAGACACCCTTGGTCGAATAAAATGGATCAAAGATTTTACTTTGAAATTCAACCGGGATGCCATCGCCGGTATCGCTCACATCGAGCATAATCAGGTCGTATTCATGACGTAGCGAGACCGCGACCACGCCATCGGAGCCAATCGACTGGAAGGAGTTGGTCAGGAGATTCAACAACAGTTGCTGCATACGTCCCGGCGAAACCCTGATATGGGGAATATCTTCATAATGGGTGATAATATCGATCGAGAGCTTCTTCAGTTCCTTTTCGATCAACGAGATAGTGTTGTCTACCAGCAACCGGAGATCGAGTTGTTCGAAACTGTCGGTCGGGGCCTTCGAGTACGTGAGCAGCGAAGACGCAAGCCCATTGGCTCGTTCACCGATGTCGACTATCGTACTCAGCGCCTCCTGCACGTCATCATCATGTGTTTTGACCATAGCCAGCGCCATCGAGGCATTGCCGATAATACCACACAGGTAATTCTTGAATTCATGGGCAACGCCCGCCGCCAGTAATCCGATGGCCGACAGTTTATCGGATTCAACAAACAACTGTTGCATCATCATTTCGTTGGTGATGTCCTCGGCCACGCAGAGATAGTTCAGGACCTCATTGTCATCGCCAAAGACGGGCGAAATCGACAACCGCGACCAGTACAGTTCACCGTTTTTGCGGTTATCCTGTATTGTCCCCGACCAGGTACGATCGGCCTGTACGGTGGACCAGATATTGGCGTAAAATTCTACATCATAATGGCGCGAGGTCAACATGGGCAGTTTTTGACCGACCAGGTCCTGTTCAGCATAGCCGGTAGCATCGAGATATTGCTGATTCACGAAAATAACCGCGCCGGTGATATCGAGGATAATGACATGCACCGGTGACTGTTCAACTGCCCGCACGAAAGTGTGCGCTTTTTGCTGGGCTTTTTTCAAATCGGTGATTTCGACCATCACCGCCAGTGTGTGCACGATTTCATTGTTTGTGTTCCGCTTGGCCACTGCCGCAAACAGCACGTTGATGATTTCACCGTTTTTACGCATCAACTGATAGGGTAAATCATGGCATGATCCCGATTCGAAAAAGGCCGGGAAATCAATCGTTTCCGCCTGATGCCGTGATTCCGGAGCCAGGAAGATAGCGAACTTCTGGTCGATAACTTCATCGCGGCGATACCCGAGATTATTGAGCCAGAAGCTGCTGACATTGGTCAGTCGCCCCTCGGCATCGGTTGACATGAGCATGGCCGGGATGTTTTTGAAAACAAACCGGTACCGTTCCTCACTCTCCCGCAGGATTTCATACGCCCGGGTCCGTTCGGTAATATTTTCAAAGGCAATGCCGAGCTTGTTTCCCGGCATCCGGAAGGCCCGCAGGCGGAAACTCCCGCTCATACGGTCATCATTGTATTCAAGGCTCTCGCTGATAAACGTCTTGCCCGTTTCCATAACACTGACGAATTTCTTGGTGATCCCGAGGTTGAAAGCACCGGGCCATATCGTCTGAAATTCTTTTCCCCGGTATTTGGAAATTTCCAATCCGGTCAACATCATGGCTTCACGGTTGGCATCTATCAGATACATTTTATCAGGGGCTTCAAAGCGGTAGATAAACAATCCCGATGGTATGGAATCGACGATATCAGCCGACGTTTCCATCGACTCATGCAGACGGCGTTCGGCTTCCCTGATCTCCGTGATATCCCGGACAATCGCCAGAACCAGATTATCACTCAATGGCACCATGCGGGTTTCGAAATCGACCCGGGAATTATTTTCGAAATCGTTCAAGGAATCTTCGAATTGAACTCCGGCGCCCGAAGTCAATACCTGTCCGAGGTACTCATGATGTCTGGCAGCAACGTCGTCCGGCATCAACTCATCGAATGTTTTGCCGGCTAAGAAAGATATCTTATTCCGCATTTTTGGATCATTGGATCTGACATCTACCATGCGGCCCTCGGCATTGATCTTTATCATCGTATCCGGAAGAGCATCGATCAATGCCTGCAGTTCATCGGTACGCTGTTTGAGTTCCAGCGCCGCCTTTTTCTGGGCGGTGATATCTTCATATGTTCCGAGGATGCCAATGACTTTCTTGTCGCGATCAAGTAATGGAATTTTGCTGGTGCGCAACCAGAGGCTTTCGCCGGTCGGCGAGGTCTGCGGCTCTTCATAATTTAATTTCGGCTGTCCGCTGTTCATGACAGCGAGGTCGTCGTTACGGTACAGCCTGGCCTGTTCGGCCCAACCCATCTGATAATCATCTTTGCCCAGCAATTCCTCATGAGAGTCAAACCCGGCATCCCGCGCAAACAGGCGATTACAGCCCAGAAAGGTCAGATCAGTGCTTTTCCAGAATACTCGAACAGGGATTGTGTCCAGTACCCGTTGCAGCATAACCTGATGCTCCAGCGATTCATCTTCCGCCTTTTTCTGCCTGATACCAATCCTGATCTGCCACAGGACCGTGGTAAGCAAACCGGTGACACATAAAAACAGGATGACCAGAAACAGGCGATCGGCGGCAATTCGTGAGCTCCTGATATGAGCCAGAACTACGCCCTCTACGGCTTGAAGTTGATCATGCAATGGCGAAAAAAGCGTTTTGGTAGAAATGGTCCGGCCCTGACCCAACTCGACGGTTCCGTCAGTGGCTGCGTTTTGAGCCAAATACTGGATCGCTCGGATTGATTCCTGAATATCGGATAGTTGACCAATTAACTGCTTGTTAGTGCTGTGAAAAACCAGCGTATGATTCTTGTGATGTGAAACCAGCGCATCATTCAGCGAGGCGACCGCTATATCGAAGTATTGATCGGGATCGGGCGTCGGACCCTGGGTATCGTGAGGAATCGATTTTTGTTCGGTCCAGAATTGCGCCTGAAGCATGGCCGTATGGGCGTCACGAATCGATGTCAAGGTCTGCATCGATTCATTGATCAGCATATGCCATGATGTATTATTAAACGAAAGTACCAGCAAAAACAGCAGCCCGATCACAGCGGTAATCGCAACCGACGTCTGCATGGTCCATGATAATCGTTTATGGATGTTTCGAAACATGAATCCTCAAATAATTCACGCGAGTGCAGTTTTGCAAACAGCGCAATCCTTCAGCCTCGAATTGTCCTCATACATACAGGAATACCCAAACCGCACCCATGATGGTCTTGTTAGGTAAATCGGCAAAACCATTAAAATATTAATGAAGGACAGTCAGTTACGTCCGGAATTGGGGCAAAAGAACAGTTCGGAGAAGTAAAAAATCACAGAATCTCCTGACTGTTATAAAATCGTCAGAAAACCTATTTTTTCAGGCGGGGATTATCCCAGGGCCAGTCTTGCAGGCCGGATCTGTAATTAACCGCCCGGGCCGCCACGAAAAGGAAGTCGGACAAGCGGTTAAGGAATTTCAGGGCCTGTTTATGGACGTCATCGGCCTGGGCCAGCCGTACTGTCCAGCGCTCCGCCCGTCGGCAAACCGTCCTGGCCAGATGCAGCTGGGCCGCCGCCGCTGTCCCACCGGGAATTATAAATTGCTTTAATTTCGGCAGCTCGGCCTCCAGGCGGTCAATCCATTTTTCGAGCTGCTCACTGTCGGCATCGACTATTCGATCGATAGCTGTCTGGGTAGCCGATGGTGTCGCGAGGTCGGCTCCGACGACAAACAGACGGTTCTGTACTGCCTGCAGCATCTCATCGATTTCACGGTCGATTTCATTGGTCCGGGCGACACCGATGGCGGCGTTGCATTCATCGACGGTGCCATAGGCGTGGATTCGATCATTGTCCTTGCTGAGGCGCTGCCCGCCCCACAGGCTGGTCTGGCCGTCATCTCCGGTTTTTGTATATATCTTTATGTCTTTCGGCATCTTACAGTCTCCGACAATTACATACATTTCGCTTATCGGCGTTTATGCCAATGGCGTTCGACTATGGCCCGAACCAGTTCATCGGCAATTAACTTATGGCCCGCGCGGTTGGGGTGACAATGATCAGTAAACAACACATCGCCGCCGTTTTCGCTGAAAATCGCGGGCACATCGAGAACAGCCACCAGCGGGTCTTCGGCAACGGCATCGATCTCGGCCCAGTAGTCACGTTTAACGCGCAGTGAAAGAAAGTCAGCCTGCAGGGCCGAGTCAAGATATATCCAGGCGGCTCCGGTCGTATCGCTGAGCGCAGGTGATTCCCCACGGGTCAGGCAGTTGATACTCGTGTTGAACAAAAACGGGCCCCGCCGGGGCATACAAGCGGTGATGATAATTCGGGATAATGGCGGCAATACAATGCACGCGCCGCCTGTAGCAAGCTATCAGCCAGTCCGTATTCACCCCGATCCCAGGCGGCCACTCCGGCATTATTGAGAGCGACAGCGTCTCGGCGGCGGTTTGTGCCAGTAATTCGCGATCGGTATATGGTCCGGACAAGGAGGCATCGTTGTTACCGCAATACAAAACGACCAGATCAGGATCAAGTGACCGGCTATAGCGTTCGAAATAGCGACGAATCTGTTCGCTGCTGTATCCGGGCACGGCGGCATTGACCAGTTCCACGCGGCGACCAGATCCGATTATCTGATCGCACCCGGCAGCAGCTATCTCACCAAAGGCCTCATGACGGAACAGCAGTCCCAGGCCGACCGGCGATGAATCACCAAGTAGCGAAATCCGAAAGGCATCGCGGCCTTTTGGTGTCTCCGGCGCTTTCCTTAACAAACGGTATTCATTGGTCTGAATCAGGCTGTTGAACACTCCGGCCCTGAAGCGCCAGAGCAGGTCGGTATCCGGCTCGTGCCAGTCAAACAATGTCGAAAAAAGGGTCGACTGCCAGCCGGGACGATTTGGCTGCGATTCTGCCGGGCGCGCCAAAAATTGCTCGAACCCCATCGAACCAAGCTCAATGACTATTAATCCTGTGAGGATCAATACAATTATTACCGGCAGAATCCGTTTCATATCTGAAAAATAATCAACATTCGAAAATCATACAAGTTTTTGCCCGGAGAAAACTATTGATCCCCACCGCCATTCCACCGCCCGTCAATTCTTGTAAATAGTGCGTTGATTT
>CAZGLR010000006.1:0-17366 GCA_964526635.1 uncultured Ignavibacteriales bacterium
AGTATTATTAACTACCGTGCCGGAGTAAGCTGAGATGCATGATATTCGCCTGCTTCAGTTCGGGGGAAACGGTACAAGACAATAGTTTGAACCATCGCGTGAGGATGGTAAAAAACCCCTGCCAGGGTTATCCGGGTGAAGACAAACCCTGCGGGACGCGGTTTCGATACCTCATATTCCGCCATACAAACCGTGAGTTAAGAGTTACGCATAATCAACATACCCGTGCTCAACCGTGTGAAAGGTTGCAACTGCTCGTATGGGACATCACAGTCGAGGCACCTTGGTCTGTATTGCTCGGAGAGAGTTGTGGATCGGGTATGTTTATTAGTATATCAAGTTATTTTTTGCGTGTAAGGAGTTAACTGCAATCCATGACTCATTGTGAAGGGAGAATTACATGAGTAGGAAATTTTGGGCAACGTTCCTCCTCTCCTTTGCGTTGCTGACGCTGTTGTCGGTGTCGATGATTTCGGCTGCCGATCAGGCGTTTGTACGCGCTCACGAGCGGGCTGCGCTTCCTATCCGTCATGCGCCGATTTATGGTGCGACGGGTGCGGAGACCGGTCAGTTTGTGACCAAAGGCGGTGACAACGTGTCAATGCTCGGTGTGGTTTCCACCACTGCCGTTGGTAATGAAATTGGTACAACCGCTTATGATTATCAGCATAACTGTACGATGGGACATCAGATCGAACATCGTGGCACCAGCTTCATCCATTTCGACTGGATGGATCAGCCGGATTTCATTATCCCGGGTGATCGCGGTTCGCAGGTGCAGTCGTATGATCTGACCGGCTGTTCCTTCTCGTTCGATCCGGGCGGCAAACGCGCCTCGGTCGACTATTCCGGTTATGTTAATATCGATGCCGATCAGGGCGGATGTGCGATTCCCGTGGCTCACGAAGGTGACCCGCTGGAACCGCGCGCGTTCTGGGACTTCTGTGCCGGCGCCCCGGTCGGTCTGTTCAGTTCCGACGCCCCGTCCGATATCTACGGTTACTACCAGACTAGTGGTACCGGACCGGGTAACGAAAACATCTGGCCGGTTGTTGACTGGCAGATCGGAACCCAGAATGTGCTGCATTTTGTCTGCTGCGAAACCGGCGGTGCTGCCGGCGATCCGCAGACGATCAGCTATTATCGTCGTGTTGGCGGTTATGGTACCGGTGCCGGTACCTGGTCGGCCCAGCGCGTTATCGATACGGTCATGAACATCAACCCGACCGTGTCGGCCTCGTCGGTTTCCGACAAGGTTATGATTGCCTGGAACGCGCCGTGCGATTTTGTACGCGACACACCGGCTGAGTTCGACAATCAGTATGAAAACGACGTCTGGTATGCCGAAGCCAATGATCAGGGTGCTGCCTGGGTCACCGGTCAGGCCAACGGTTCGATCGGCCATGAAGTCGATCTGGGCACGATCACCGGCGCCAATGTTTCGCAGTTCCCGCGGGGCGCCAGCTATCGCGCGTATTGCGATATGGCCGCTTTGATCACCACCGATGACGAATGTCACGTCGTCTTTAGTGGCCGTGAATGGGATGTCACCGATACCGATACCCTGTTGTTCCGTCGTAATGGTATCATCTATCACTGGTCCACCGACAATCCGCAGCTGCGTCAGGTTGTCAAGGCTGACTGGGATAGTGGTGGTTCCTGCTTTGCCCATGCCTGGAGCGCCGACGTCGCCAAGATGTCGATTTCCGAGTGTGACGGCAAGCTCTACTGTCTCTACACCCAGTTCGGCAACGCCGATGCGCCGTGTGAAGACAAGAGTGATGAAAACTACATGAATGGCGAACTGTATATCTCGGCCTCGCCGGACGGTGGTCTCAACTGGGACCGTGGTCAGAACCTGACCACCTCCGAAACTCCGGGCTGTGCCGCTGGTGACTGTGAATCCGATTACTGGGCCTCCATGGCTCGCTTCGGACGCACCCAGGTCGGCAATTGCCCTGATGAAGGCCTTGTCGACGGGGAGCAGTATCTCGACATTCTCTACATCAACGACCGTCATGCCGGTGGTATCTCCCAGGAAGAAGGCGCCTGGACGACCAACCCGGTTATGTGGCTGTCAACCGATTGTCGTGACGTTGTGGTTGAACCGTTGTATTCCGACGATGCCGGTACCGGCTTCGGAGAATGCTACGAAGACGCTATTCTCTGGGTTACCCCGGGTAACAGCGATGCTCGTACGGTTGAAGTGATCAACACCGGTTTGGCCAACAACACCTACGCTATCACGTTCAATTACACTGCGCCGTATACGAACTGGATTTCTCTGACTTCCGGTTCGGCCAGTGGTGTGCTGCCGTCCGGCGGTACGCCGGTGAATTTCGAATTCACCTTCACCGATCCGGGTGTGGCTCCGACTCCGGGTACTGCTTTTGGTGAAATCGTTGTGACGCATGACGCGGTCAACAGCCCGCGGATCATCCCGGTCTGCCTGCTGGTTGCCGACGAACTGCAGTTGCCGGAAACCACTATCCTGTCAACGACCTGCAAAGACCTCCGTGTCTATAACAACGGTCAGTTGTCGAACAACGCTACCGGTAACGCGATGGATTTCAACGCCGACTGCGATACGTTCAATGCCAATACGCTCTCCAGCATCTATCTGTATGATGGCGGCCCGTATGTTGGTCGTGTCGATGGTTCCGATACGTTGAAGTTCACTAACTATTCTTCGACCTGGCTCGATGAATTCGGTATGCGACCGCTGACGCCGTTTACGACCGATGACACCGATCCGAATTACACCTATGTCTCTTCCGAATTCGCGACTGCTGATACGACCATGGGTCTGATCGTTGAATACTGGGTGCCGAAAGATGCCGGCGACTGCGACTTTATCCTGTCGCGTCAGTCTCTGTTCAACCTCACCGGTTCCACGCTCACCGGCGTGGCGTTCGGTGAATTCATTGACTGGGACGTCCCGTCTGATTCGGGTTCCAACAACGGTTCCGGTTTTGATATCGCCAACAAGCTGATCTATCAGTTTGGTGGTGAATACAATCAGGACGATTCCACCGAAAACCTGTGTCCGCAGGAATCCGATGATCGTTATGCCGGTCTGTTCATCCTTGATGACAGCCCGACTGTGCCGAAGAATGCGCAGACGCTCGATAACGCGACCTGGGTGTACACCACTGGTCCGTTTGGCGGCGAAGCGCCGCTTGCGGCTGGTCCGACTTATGCCAAGATGGTGACCGACGAGGGCTATGCGGCCTGGAGCTCGACCGCTCCGGAATCGCTTTACACCGACCTTTCGATGCTGGTGACTTTTGGTGTCTATGATCTCGGCGCTACTGACACTGTTTCAGTTGTCAAAGCTCTGTTCACCACCAAGGATTACACGGCGTCGTATTTCACTGATGTTAAGGCGTTGATCGATGCCTTCGCCGACTGTGCTCTCAATGGCAACTGCGGCGGCGGCTGCTGTGATACGCCGGGTGACGCCAATGACGACGGCGGCGTCAATGTTGGTGACGGTGTGTACATCATTAACTTCGTCTTCAAGGGCGGTCCGGCTCCGGTCTGTCCGCAGGAAGGCGACGCCAATGCTGATGGCGGCATCAACGTCGGTGACGGCGTGTACATCATTAACTTCGTGTTTAAGGGCGGCCCGGCACCGGTGTGCGGTCCGTAAGCACGGCAGTTGATAAAAAATGGTGATACCGGCGAGGTACAATTCGCCTGTATTACGGCTTTTTGACAAGTCCTGTGGATGCCGTGCCGGGTTACCGGCACGGCATCTTTACTGTCTGATACCTGTCAGGTTCCCGGTCAAGTGGCTAAATTGGCCTGAGACAATAAAATAATCGAATCTTATGCCGATAAAAAAGTTAGCATATCGGTCCTGCAAATTGGCCCGTTGATTCGTATTTATGTTGATACATTTATCACGACATATTCGGCCACCCAAACACCGTTTTGACCGAAGAACGCGACGTTCAAACATGGGAGTATTTCCATGCGCATGAAAGTACTAACAGCTTTGCTCTGCATACTGGCGCTTTCGGCCTCAGCCTTTGCACTCAGTGTCCCCGGTTTTTCGGACGCTCAGCGCAAATTCGAGGTTAAGGGCCAGTTTATCGTCCAATTCTCAGATGACGCACAAGTGGCCGGAGTGGACAAGGGATTCGGCATGTTCCGTCTGGGCGTGTCGTCCGTTGACCGTCTTCTCGACGCCCATCAGGCGACCGAGGTGCGGCCTTTGTTTCCGACCAAAGTCGGAACCAAAAACACAGCCAGCCGCTTTTATGTCATCAGCATCGACGAAACTCAGGATGATGCCTCGTTCCGCCAGGATATGATGGCTGACCCCAATGTCGTCTATATCCAGAATGACATCATCTGTATGGTCGACGCCACCCCCAATGATCCCTCTTACGGCAACCAGTGGTTCCATTACCAGGCCTCGCGCAAAGATATTCATTCGCAGGAAGCCTGGGATGTGGAAGTCGGTTCCGACGACGTGATCATTGCCATCATCGATTCGGGTGTTCTCTATAATCACCCTGATCTGCGGGATAATATCTGGGTTAATCCCGCCGAAGACCTCGATGGTGATGAGGTCGTCTGGGATTCCACTGATATCAATGGCGTCGATAATGACGGCAACGGTTATGTCGATGATTTTATCGGTTATGACTTCATCCAGAGTGTCGGCGGCGAAGGCTGGCCGGGTGAGGATATCAGCGGCAGGGACAATGACCCGAAAGACTTTAACGGCCATGGCACGCATGTGGCGGGCATCGCCGCCGCGGTAAGCAACAATAACGCGGGCGTCGCCGGTGTGGCCGGCGGCTGGGGCGGACCCTACTGGGATCGTGGAGCTCGCATTATGTGCCTGCGCGCCGGGTATTCCGCGCCGCATCCGGATTTTGGCTGGGAAACCGGTTTTTTGGTCATGTCGGCCGTTGCCGAAGCGGTTCAATACGCTGCTGACAACGGCGCTGACGTTGTCAACTATTCAGCCGGATCGTCATGGACCGCCTCTCTGCAGGTGGCCTACAATAATCTGAATAATGCCGGGATTTCGTTCTGTGCCTCAGCCGGTAACGAGGGCAGCGGGATCGGTGACGACTATTTCGATACCGCCCCCGGTGTTATCGTGGTGGCCTGGACGACAGTTGGTGACGGCAAAGCCGGCGATTCCAACTATGGCGCCTGGGTCGATATCGCCGCCCCGGGTTCAGGTATTTACGCGACCTATTCAGATCATTACAATGCAACTTATGCCAGTTTGTCGGGAACATCGATGTCGTCGCCATGCGTGGCCGGCGCGGTCGCAATCGCGAAGTCGGTTTATCCGCAATACGACAAGACAGTGCTCGATACGATGGTAGTCAACAATGCTGATCCGCTGGTCGGTGAGTTCTACTATGATTCCGGGCTGCTGGGCAGTGGACGCCTGAATGTCTGGAATGCCATACAGAATACGCCCAAGGCGGAGTTTACCGCGCTGAATGCAATTGGCTCAGCGCCACTTACGGTCGATTTTGCCGATGCCTCCCCGGCTGCCACATCATGGACCTGGGATTTTGGCGATGGCGCCAAAGCGGTCAACGGTGACCCCAATACCCAGCATATCTACAATGATGCCGGCGTGTACTCGGTCAGTTTGACTGTTGACGACGCCAACGGTACCGACGTGGAAATGAAGAAAAACCTGGTCTATGTTTCCGGTGATACGATTTATTCGGACATCGAGACAATGCCGGGCGCTACCTCGACGGCTATCCCGATCCGCATCAAAAACACCGTCCCGCTGGAATATCTCTTCATGGTCATCCAATGGCCGGTCAGTGGCGATGTCACTCTGGCCTTCAATGATCTCGATTCAACCGGCACGGTCAGTGAAAACTTCCAGCGAGTGCAGATCACCAATCAACTGGTCTACAAAATGGGTATCGAATTTATCCCGACCGCACCGAATACGACAAGTATGGATCCGTTGATGCCGGGCGATCATCACCTGGTCGATTTGTACTTCACGGCCACCGGCAACGGCACTGCTGAGCTGACAACCACGACCTTCAGCGGTAAATCGACCGAAATGACCAGTATTTACGGTCATGAGATCGAGCCGGCCTTTGAGACGATTTCGATCACAATCGGCCAGCGCGGGGATGCCAACGGCGATGGCTCCATTAACGTTGGTGATGCTGTCCATATTATCAACTACGTCTTCAAGGGCGGACCGGCGCCGGTGAGTGATTATAACGGGGATGCCAATGCCGACGACAATATCAACGTGGGAGATGGCGTTTACCTGATTAACTTCGTCTTCAACGGTGGCCCGCCGCCGCCGCAGTAAAAAAGAGGGATTTTTCTACTTGACTGGTAGAGTAATTTTTGTAATATGCTTTCGCTGATCCGCCTGAGAACTCGCCTCTGACGGGTCCTCCCCGTCAGAGGATTATCCTGGCCGAAAAGCGAGCAACGGTATATAAACAAGAAATCACCGCGCACCACGGTGCGTTGTGCATGGAGGCAAGCATATGAAATGTAAACTGGTAATGCTGGCAGCCCTGGCGCTGCTTCTTTCCTTTAGCTTGATTCAGGCGGCCGACTCGGTTCAGGTATCAATCTATGATGTGGCTCGTGGGCGGACGCTGGTTCCCGATGTCGATACCATCTATATCGACAACACGACACCGCTGACATACCGGATGGAGTTCGGCTTGGAAAACGATGCCAAACTGGGCGGTCTGTCGCTTGGTTTTATCACGACCCTGGCCCTTGGCTCGGATATCACCCTTGACTACCAGAGTCAGGGTACGCCCGATGGTGCCACGATTATCTCTCCCGGTCATCTGACGATCGTCAGCGGCAGCCGCATGCACCCGGCCAACACGGTCTTGGATTTGGGCGGTTTCCAATATGACGAGTCGTCGAATGATTATGATGGTATCCTTCCGGATACCAACTTCTTCGGTGGCGCGGCTTTTAACGGCGGCGTTCTTGCGGGCCCGATGCAAACCATGGTTCAGGTCTGGTTCAATGTCGTCAGCGGCTCTGAGATTTTGACGCTCGATACTCTTTGTATCGACAGTGGCTTTGTTCCGCCCGCTGGGGAGTTCCTGTTTATCGACGAGTTTGCGGCGTCGGTCTTCCCGGGATTCAGCGGCAAGATCTGCTTCCCGGTCGGTGATATCAGCCTGAGTCCGGCTGATAATGAAACCAAGCCGGTGGCCTATGCATATGATCTCGGGCAGAACTATCCGAACCCGTTCAACCCCGAAACCAAGATCAAATTCAGCCTGGAACGGAAAGAAAATGTGAACCTGTCGGTATTCAACATTCTCGGTCAGCATGTCCGCACGCTGGTCGATGGTGAGCGTGAAGCCGGCCCGCAGGAAATTACCTGGGACGGTACCGATGAAGCCGGCAAGCAAGTGGCCTCGGGCATCTATTTCTATCGCCTGTCAAGCGACAAGTTTGTCGAGACCCGCAAGATGGCCCTGATGCGCTAAGCGCGTCTGCTCATTCTGCAGGTAAGTTTGAAACCCCGGACCGGTCTGGTTCGGGGTTTTTTATTGTCCATGATCATAGAATGAGCAGTTGTTGCGTACAACCAGTCTGGCAGCATCATCTGTATCTGTGGAAAAGAGCATACTTGTCCATTTGGAGCAAGCCCCCGCCGACCGGGGGCTTTTTTGTGTAAATTGAGGCGGTCAAACAGCTTTGGCGTATAATTATATTGACACTATGGGGAAATACCCTACTTTTATCTCGGGTGTCGAGCTTACATGCAGTTAGGGATCATATGCCGCGATTTTACATCATTCTATTCTTCATTTACCTGATTACAACGTCGGTTGCTTTGGGTCAAAATAATCCCCCCATCTGGGATCCGGTCAACGATACGACGATCCTCGAGGGTCAGACCCTGACGTTGAATTTACAGGCAAATGATGATGATTTGCTCGATAATCTTGTCATCACATATCTGGCTGTCCCCGGAGATTCGAGTGATGTCACGTTCACCGATGTCGGCGGCGGCTCGGCGACGTTTGTGTATACACCCGGCTATGATGCCGAAAACGATTCTGTGCATATTTTCACGTTTGTCGTTACCGATGGCACCGACGATGATTCGCTGACAGTAAATATTACGGTTGTCGATTTTGATCCCCTGCCGGAAATTGATCCGATTCCGGATACGTCGGTGGTCGAGGGCGATACCCTTGAGTTGGATATTACGGCCCTGGATCCGGATGGCAGCGATATAGATATTCTGATTCTTGGTGACGATCTCGAACCGAACATGACATTCTTCCCGTCGGGGTCTCCCGGGCCGGGTGAAGCGCAAATAACATTCAGGTTTATACCGGAGTTTTATCAGGCGGGAATTTATAAAATCAGGGTTTATGCAACACCATTTTTGCAACCCAACAATCGCCTTGATTCGGCCGAGTTTACGGTAACTGTTATCGAGGCCGGGAATCAGCCGCCGGAGATTTTTGCTGAGATTGATACATTGATCACGCTCGAGGGCGAAATTGATACTCTGCTGATTACCGCCGCCGATCCCGATTCTACGGTTCCCCACATCAGCTTCGTGGCGCCATTGATCGACAATGCTGTCTTTGTCGACAGCGGCAATGGCGCGGCGACTGTTTTCTTCTCCCCCGATGCCGCCCAGATTGGTGATACCGGGACAATTACGTTTATCGCCATAGATTCCACCGAAATCGGGGCGATTCTCGAGGACAGTATCGATGTGACATTCGTCGTCATCGGTCCCAATCTGCCGCCGGAATTGACCCCGCTGCAAGACGATACCGTCTATGCCGATGAACCGCTGGCACCGTTTTTTGTGATTGCGATCGACTCCCTGAGTAAATCGGTAGTGATAACCGCGGATCCGGTACCGAACAGCAACTTTGATTTTCAGGGGCAGTCTGCCGAAGCGACGTACCGTGGTATTTTCAATTTTACGCCCGATACTACCCAGATCGGCGATATTTCAGTCGGCTTTTATGCCAGCGACGGCAACAGCGCCGATACGGTCTTCAAAAACATTACTGTTCTTCCCCCGCGCAATAAGCCGCCGAGGTTCGATTTTCCGCCGGCTGACACGACCTTTACTGTCATCGAGCTCGATTCGTTGATCGTGCCCATCGGCGCCACTGATCCTGAATCTGATTCGGTTGAGTTTTCGATAGTGGATGATACCCTGGCCAGCGATACGCTGATTTATACCGGACGTGATACAACGCAGTATCAGGCGGCCTACATTTTTGTCCCAACGCAGGAGCAGGCCGGAAATTACCAGATTCAGATTCAGGCCGTTGATTTCCCTGATGTTATTGATGATCAGCGTGATACAACCCTGACGTTCAATATTGTCGTCGAAGAACTTAATCCTGCGCCGACTTTCACCGCACCGGATTCGACGTCTTTCAGCGTCAATGAATTACAACAACTGGAGATTATCTTCGCGGCATCGGATCCCCGCGATGATATTATCACATTCTCGATTGTCGATGATACGCTTGCTATCGATACCCTGATCAATCTCGGCAATGATTCGGCCCGTTATACCATATCACCGGGCGTAACCGATGGCGATGTGTACTCGATCACGATTCTGGCCAGCGACAGCGCGTCCAATGATATTGACATCCAGCAAGTCCAACTGACTGTCACGATAACAGTTATCGACATCAATCCACCGCCGGTTATAGATGATATTATGTCCTGGGTGGTCAATGAGGGAACAACAATCATTGACACGATAACAGCTTCACCGGCTGGACCGGATCGGCAGATACCGGAATTGTCAATAGAGCCGCCGGCGGCGGGCATCGGCGATGGTATTGGCAGTTATTTCTTCCGTGATCAGGGCGATGGCTCGGCGTTGTTTGATTATACTCCGGGATTTGCGTTAACCGATGGAACCACAACGACATTGAAATTCTTCGTTACAGCCCGCGACAGTTTCTCGGATACGACTGTCAGTTTCAATGTGACAGTCAGCAATATCCCCAAAAACATCAACGACATCGGTGAGGCCGATTCGGTTGTACTGGAAACCGACGGCTGGTGGGCTGGCGACGACATACTGGCCTTGCGATGCCGTATCTGGAACGATTCGATCGTGACCGGCGGGCTGACCGGATTTTCCTGGAGCGATCCCGATTTGGAATGTGATTCGATTGTCTATGGTTCACTTCTGGATTCGGCGCAGTATCGTAACTCGTTTATATTTAACGACAGCCTGCTGTTTTCGGTGGAATTTCTCTTTTTCGACAGCATGGGTATCGCGCCGTCGGGCGGCGAGTATTTTACCGCCTTTTTCCATCATCTAAATCCCGCCCAATGGAAGCGCGGCAACACAGTTTATTTTGATTCCAGTAAGGTTGGCAATAACGGCGCCTTTGTTCTCGATAACAAACTGCGGGCGACAATGCCCGGCCTGCTGCCGGATGTGAGGGCGTTTTTCAACAAGGCGCCCAACACCTACCCGCCATTTATGATCAATGAACAGGTGCGGGCGGCCTTTGATTCCAGTTCGGTGGCAGTCTATGATGTGAATGATGGTGTCTATTTATCACCCGAGGATACTATCTATACCGGTATCAATGCCGATGGGCAGCCATATCGGTATCAACTCCATATTCGACTCGAAAACCCGGAAACACTCAGTGATGTATCGTTGGGGCTGGTCTTGTCATCCACCGACGGCGTCACTCTTGACTGGGAAGCTCAGGCCGGCGACGGGCTCGGAGCCAGCGAGGCGGTCACTGTGTTGCCGTTCAGCCGTCTGACATCATCATTGGATATGTGGAATATCAGCGGGGGGCTGGCTGTCGTGGAACAGGGTGTCGGTGGAAGTCTGGATGATACCGTGATCGTGTCAGGTCAGGCCGATGGCGCAGATAATTCGGGATTCCCGCCCGGCGAACTGGAGGCATCGATCGCACTTCATATTCTGCCGTCGAGCGCAATCGATGGCTCCGAACGGACATTGTGTATCGATACGCTTACCGGATCATGGTCACTGACACCGCTGGATGATACCGCCCGTTCGATACCGTTTTCCGGAGGTATCTGCTATCCGGTCGTATATCGTAATCTGGTCGGTACCGATGAAGATGATCTGCCGCTGCCGGGCCAGTATTCTCTGGATCAGAATTACCCGAACCCGTTTAATCCCGCGACGACAATCAGCTTTACTTTACCCCGGGCGTCGAGTGTTCGATTGGAGATATTTAATATCATCGGCCAAAATGTCAGAGTATTGGCAGATGATTATTATGCAGCCGGTGAGCATACTATTGTATGGGATGGACGGAGTAGCTCTGGTAAGCCGGTGGCAACCGGTTTGTATTTATATCGCCTGATTGCTGACGATTTCGTTCAGACAAAAAAGATGCTTCTGTTGAAATAATCCCTTTTTGTTGTCAACAAATTATCCACAGTTGTGTTAATAACTTAATATGTAATAACTTCCGTATCGCATTGCCTGTAGTTTCCTCTATTTCAAGGGTTTTCCACAATTGGGCATAATCTATTTTTTCGGGGCAATCCACTGTATTGTGTTGTTGGCGCAAATGTTCACGGATATACCGAATTATTGGGTATCGAGATACCGTGATGGCCTTATTGCGTTATAGTCGGCCCGCAGGTTCAGCGTGGCGGTAATTTTGGTTGACTTTTGTATCCCGATATGTTAGTATCTATCATGGGTAATCCAGGGCATATGCTATAAGTGTATGATTTTCAAGGAGTTATATGTTAGGCGTAGATGGAAATCGGCTAACAATAGGTAAAGATATTTACTATCCATTCTCGGTGGAGATGCATTACTTCCGGGTGGATAAACGGTATTGGTCGGTTTGTTTTGAGCGGATTAAGCGCGCCGGATTTCGTATTCTATCCACAGCGGTGCCATGGAATCTGCATCAGGACAAGAACAAGGATATCGACTTCAATGGCTTCCAGGATCCTCGCAAGGATCTGGTGGTTTTTCTTGAATTGGCCCGTGAGTTTGGTTTCAAGGTTATTTTGCGTCCGGGGCCATGGATTGCCGGGCAATGGCCCAATGGCGGCATTCCCAATTTTGTGCTCGATGATAAAAGTCTGCTGGCACGCGATGCTGCCAATAAGTTGGTTTCCCTGGATGATGTGGTCGGGGTTTCGGGCGGCAAGCTGGTTTGTTATCAGCATCCCCATTTTCAGCATTTCCTGAAAAATTATCTGAAGAACCTGATTGAGACGACTCGTAATTATATTCATCCGCGTGGTCCGGTCTTCATGGTCGAGTTTGATTTCGAAACCTCCTTTTGTCATAAGACCGGCGCCGGGGAAGCAGATTACAATCAGTATGTGATTGAGACGATGTATCCTGCCTATCTTGAGCGGGTTTATGAGGATATCAAGAAGCTCAACGCCACCTATATAGAAAAGAACAAGACATTTGCGGCGGTCGAACCGCCCCGTGATTTCGAGAAGGTCGACGTCAAGCAAGTGCCCAAAATCATGGACTGGTTCCGTTTCAAGGAATCGTATCTCTCTGAGTTTTTGACAGGTCTGGAGCAGTTATTTAAATCCTATACGGTGATGCCGTTTTTCTTCCGTTCATTGTATTTCGAGCGGGAGCAGCCGTTGCCGGTATTTTCTCTGCAAACCGGTGGTGAGACCGAGCCTCTGGTTGGGGCGTCGGTGTTTCCCGATGGCACCTATTTCGATTTGATGCAAAAGGCCCGATACATGCGGACGATGACTGATTTCGCCTGGGCACCATCGTTTATCTCCGGCAACATGACGGCCAATCCGAAAGAATCGCAGAAGAACTTCCCGATTTCCGACGGGCACCGTCGATTTTTCACCACTGCCGGTCTGGCGGGTGGTTTCAAGGGTTTCAATCATTATATGTTCGTTGACCGTGATCACTGGTATGGCGCGCCGGTTGGGCGCGATGGTACGATCGGCGGCGGGTTTGAAATGATCAAGCGTCTCAACATTGCTATTCCGAAGATGGAAGTCAATCTGCTCGAGTCCGAGAACCAGGTCGCGGCGGCGTTTTATCGGCCCTATCAGTGGGTGTCAAAAATCAAGGAAGCAGTCGGGCTGGAATATGTCGATCGCCTGATGCATGAGACTTTCAACGGTCTCTGTCGTGACCTGAGCCGTCTGCGTTTCGATCATGGCGTCGGCGATGTGGCTTTCCCGGATCGCCTGAAGAAATTCAAAACGGTGCTGATTCCGGTTGCCGAGATGATGGATGGTGCTGTTCAGCAGGGAATTATTTCACTGGCTGAAGCCGGAATCAACGTAATTCTGGTCGGATTGATGCCGCAATACGATGAAAACGGCGAGGCTGAGACCACGCTTTCCAAACAACTCCATATTAAAACAACAGTTGGATTGACTATCGGCGATGTCGAGTATGACAAAAAGCAGTGTTTCACCAGCTATATTTATGGCAGTATCCGGACCACTGATGCCAAGATCAAGAAGATCAGTACTTTTAAGGGCAAGACTGTCGGGGTATGCTCGAGCCGTTTTAAAGGCAAAGTATATTTCTTCACCTATGATCTCGCCTCGGGAGGGGATTTCCATAAGTTGGGGTATCTCGAGAGTATTCTCACCGAAACACAGAATGAGCCGCATGTCTATGTCTCTGATCCCAATGTCGAAGTGGTTGTGCAGCATACCGACAAAACCTATGTCGTGTATATCATGGCGCCGCCGGCGGGTGAGCTTAACGATGCCACCGATATTCGCACCAAGGAGATCATCCTGAAAATCGATTTACGCCAGTTGGGCTTCAAGGGCCTCAAGATCAAGTTGATCGACCAGTTTGCCGACGAGGAAGAGCAGCCGCTGAGAACGACTGTCGATGATTTGAAAAACGGTATCGCCATGAATATGAGTTTCCCCGATGGGAAAATTTACCTGATTCAAAAATACTGACATTACCGGATGTTGAATTAAGGCGGTCACTGGCCGCCTTTTTTTTTGTTTGAATTATTGCCATTCGAAGTCAAGCGATATACTATTCGAGAAGGGCTTTTCGGATTCAGCAAGGCAGAGGAATTTATGGTGAGAACTATATACCAGGTGGCAGGTGTCAGGTGCTTAGTACTGATACTGCTGATTTTATCAGGATGCAGTAATGTTGCGCAGGAGCGGGTGTTTCGAAACGGCTGTGTGGTGGCCTCGGAAGCGGAGGCGGCCCGGATCGGATTGCGCGCGTTGCAAGATGGTGGCAATGCGATCGATGCCGCGGTGGCGACCGCCCTGGCGCTGGCTGTGACCTATCCCGAAGCCGGTAATATCGGCGGCGGCGGGTTTGCGTTGGTGTATCTGGCTGAAGAAGATACAGTCATGTATCTCGATTTCCGGGAGACCGCGCCCTCGGCCGCGTCGCCCGATCTGTATATGATAGATTCGCTGCGGGTGGATCAGCAGAAATCACAGATGGGGGCATCGGCTGCCGGGGTACCGGGGACGGTGGCCGGTTTATATGAATTGCATGACCGTTTTGGCGCCCTGGAATGGTCAGCGGTGGTGGCGCCGGCGCGGTCGCTGGCCGATACGGGAATTGTCGTGACCGATAATCTGCGGCAGTCACTTCTGGAACACCGTGATAAACTACTCGAGTTTGAATCGACCTCCGAAATGCTTTTCCCCGGGGGCCATTCGCCGGAAGTCGGCGAAAAGCTGTTTTTGAGCGATCTGGCCGCCACCCTGACGGCTATCGAACTCGATGGCCGCGATGGTTTCTATACCGGTGAAGTCGCCGAAGAAATAGCCGAGTATTGCGCGGCCAACGGTGGCTATATCACGCTTGAGGATATGGCCATGTATCAGCCGATATGGCGCGATCCGGTGAGTGTGCAATTCCGTGGACTCGATGTTTATTGCGCCGGGTTGCCGTCGTCAGGCGGTATCGTCATGGGTCAGATTCTGCTGATGCTGGACCGCTATGAACTCGAGCGATACACTACCGGCTCGCCGCAGTATATGCATCTGTTCGCCGAGGCCGCCCGTCGGGCTTATGCCGACCGGGCTGAGTATCTGGGCGATCCGGCTTATACCGAAGATTATACCAGATCGCTGCTTGAAGAGGAATATATCAGCGCCCGGCTGAGTTCGCTTGATATGGACAATGCGAGTTCATCGGATGAAGTCCTGCCCGGCCTGCCGCGCGGGCGCACTGAATCGGATCAGACCACGCATCTGGTGACCGCTGACCGCAACGGCAACATTGTCTCACTGACTTACACGATCAACGCCAGCTATGGCTCCGGGGCGGTGGTCGAGGGCGCCGGATTTTTGCTGAATAATGAAATGGATGATTTCGCCATCGCGCCGGGCGTGCCGAATATGTATGGCCTGGTCGGGGGCGAGGCCAACCAGATCGAAGCCGGCAAGCGGATGTTATCGTCGATGTCCCCGACGATCGTGTTTGATGACGGGAAGCCATATCTGGCTCTGGGGTCGCCGGGCGGATCGAAGATTATCACGGCGGTGGCGCAGACGATTATCAATCATCGGGTGTTCAATTTGACTGTGGGCGAGGCGGTAGCCGAGCCGAGATTTCATCATCAGTGGCATCCGGATGTGATTCGGGTGGAAGAGGCCGGATTCGAGCCGGCCGTGATAGCGAAATTGAAATTGATGGGGCATCAGGTTGATCCGCGGGAGCCATATTCGGAGGTCATGGCGATCGGGTTTTCGCGTGATGGATTGTTTAAGACGGGCGCAGCCGACCCGCGTGGTCATGGTGTCGCAGTGGGGTATTGAGAAGTATCAGATTGGGTGCTCCACAGCTTGCTGTGGGGGAAGGTTGGTAGGTTAGTTGCGGGAACCCGCCCATTGCTTCGCAACGGGCGGGCCGTCGGGTATTAGATGCGAAGCCATCGGCTTTGCCAAGATGGCGGAACCTCGCTCACTCCGTTCGCGACCGCCTTCGGCGGCAGGGATTCCGCCCTACAATTTCGCGTTCTGATAGAACATTGTGGCGCGCCTCTTCAGGGGCGCGCCCGGCTATGCGTATTGCGGCTGGCGGCTACCCGCCAGCTCCAGATGGTACACCAGCCACAAAAAACGGCCCCATACCGATTGACGAGATTGATTTTAATTAGGTATCAATTAAGCATGAATTTTCAGATGGATAGATTATGTGGTTGGCGCACGTCCTCGTGCGCCAACAGAAATCCCGCCGGCGGACGGGGACGTCCGCCAGCCACTGGAATTCAGTCCGATTGGGGTGCTCCACAGCTTGCTGTGGGGGAAGGTTGGTAGGTTAGTTGCGGGAACCCGCCCATTGCTTCGCAACGGGCGGGCCGTCGGGTATTAGATGCGAAGCCATCGGCTTTGCCAAGATGGCGGAACCTCGCTCACTCCGTTCGCGACCGCCTTCGGCGGCAGGGATTCCGCCCTACAATTTCGCGTTCTGATAGAACATTGTGGCGCGCCTCTTCAGGGGCGCGCCCGGCTATGCGTATTGCGGCTGGCGGCTACCCGCCAGCTCCAGATGGTACACCAGCCACAAAAAACGGCCCCATACCGATTGACGAGGTTGATTGAAATTTAGGTATCTATTAAGCATGAATTTTCAGATGGATAGATTATGTGAGCAGGAAGGCGACAATGCTGCGCATTGTCGGGCCACCGGTCCTAAAAACGGGGGCTGATCACAATTCCCAAGAAGTTAAGGAAGGCAACTATGAATAAGAAACATATGAGCAAAGAAAATCTCTTAATTGAATTAATAAACCGTGTTGAGAGTGCATTCGACAGCCTTGGTATTAGATACATCAAGAAGACTCAATTTAACTCAATGGTTGATGCCATGATGTTCAAAATGAGTGGAAACCGTGCCTATGGATATGTGCTTCGGAAGGACAAGACAAATAGCACGGCTCGATCGAATCTGGTATTCCGATTCAAATCTGGTGATCACCCAAAGAACTGGTTCAAAGAGAACGACATCCCTAAAACGGCACGATCTTGGCAAGAGAGATTCATACGAGTTTGGTCGGAAGAAACGGATACACACGAGATGATGCGAGAGCCGTCAAAAGTGACAGATCAATTCGGCATTCGTGTTTCCGAGGAGGAATTGGGAGCGGGTGACTTTGATGAAAGCCTGCAAGTATATGTGCGGATTGCAGCAGCAGCGGCCATGGCGGCAAATTCCCCGAAGAACCGAGACTGGTCCGAATATGAGGATCTCATTGTCTAAGTTAGTGAACTGGGTATTTGGGCTGGATAACAGCTGTAGGCTTTTTCAACCAAATTTGTGTCAAAGGCCGGGTGGCCCGATAATCGCTGTGCGATTGTCGGGTTCCCGCTAACTTATTTCAATCCGGGGAACAGAGTCACCGATTACTTAT
>CAZGLR010000006.1:17466-32912 GCA_964526635.1 uncultured Ignavibacteriales bacterium
GTCGGGTTCCCGCTAACTTATTTCAATCCGGGGAACAGAGTCACCGATTACTTATCAAGAGGCGCTATCATCGCTCGACCAAAACATAAACCCACCACTGCATGGTGGGCTACAGATTGGCTATCCCACAGCGGAGCTGTGGGGCGACCGGACTTCGCATATTATTTCCGCACCATCTACTTGACCATGGCGGCAAAATCGCTACATTTAGCCCTCGTCTATGGAATGGTATCTCTACATCGCTGTTATTGCGGCCGGATTTGCCTGCGGGTTTATCAATGTCATGGCCGGTAGCGGGTCGCTGATCACGTTGCCGCTTCTGATCTTTCTGGGCCTTCCGGCAAATATCGCCAACGGCACCAACCGGGTGGCGATTCTCATGCAGAATATCGTGGCGGTCTCCATCTTCAAACAACAGAAGGTGTTGAATGTGAAGCATGGCTTGCTCCTGGCGATACCGGCCATGGCCGGGGGCTTTGCCGGCGCGGGGATCGCGGTGTCGATCAATGAGGATGTCATGCGCACGGTCATCGGCATCCTGATGGTAATCATGCTGTTTGTCGTGATTATCCGTCCCAGGCGGTGGCTGGAGGGCAAAGGCGGCGAGAATATTGAAACACGATTCCGCTGGCACAATATCCCGGTGTTTTTCGCGGTGGGGATGTATGGCGGTTTTATTCAGGCCGGGGTCGGGATTTTTCTGCTGGCAGCATTGGTACTCGGCGCCGGCTATGATCTGGTGAAGGCCAATGCGGTTAAGTTATTGATTGTCCTGGCCTTTACAATCTGGGCGCTGGGGGTGTTTATCTACAATGATCAGGTCAATTGGCAGGTCGGGGCAATTCTGGGGATCGGTAATATGGCCGGGGCATTTGTAGCCACCCGTATGGCGGTCAAAAAGGGCGCGAAATTCGTGCGCTGGGTGTTGATTCTGGTGGTGGCGGGGTCGGCGCTGAAGTTGTTAGGGCTTCTGGATTATATCGCGGTATTGTTTTAGTTGATGTCCGGCATAGAGTTATGGTGAAATATAGAATTCTTGGAATCCCGAAAAAAAAGGCTTGAGTTGGTGTAAATCGTTGATATATTGAGGCATCCTTTGGGGATATGATAAGTATACCGTCTCGCGAATAATTAATTTTCTCTTAATAAAACCTTAATAAAAATTTGTTTTACTTCACGGGTAGGTATGTGACCAGGGGATGGTGCATGCTGTTTGTCCAAATTACTTTTTAAGGAGTGGTTGTTGATGAAAAGGACATTACTATGGGCTCTTTCGCTGATGGTGTTGTTCTTCATCGTACATGGACTTGCGGTGGCCGAAGAGAAGATACTCACCAAGGCTGATTACGAGCTTGATGAGTTATACAGTCAATTTGCCAGGTTGTCGGCATTGACTGATGATCCTGATCTGACTGCTCTGCAACGGCATCGGAACGCTGTTAAATTCCATACTGAAAATGACACGATCTGGGTGGAAGTTTTCGTCACTGTGGATCGTGATTCTATTGCTGCTGCCGAAGAGGAATTCAACCAGCCGTGGTATCGTCGTTTTATGGGTACCGGCGCGTTGTTTTCCGGTCAGGTAATGTTGCGAAATTTGCCGGAAACGAATAATATTTCCTATGTGAATCGTATTGAACCGGTGGTTCCGAACGAATACTCAAGCAGTGGTACCATCCAGTCAAGCGTCCCGGTTCTTGAAGCGCTAAAAAAAAACAACTCCCGCTAAACAATCTTCCTGATTCTTCTGCCGGTGATGGTATCATCATCGGTTTCATCGATTTCGGTCTTGAATTGGATCATCCTGAATTGCTGTCTCCATCGGGGCAGACCAAGGTCCTGGCCGTATGGGATCAACTGGCCCAGTCCGGTGGGGCGCCGTATATCAAGGGCAATGTCGAACTGGAAGGCCGTGTTTTCGATTCGGCGCTTATCAATGCCGGGTTGTATGAGTTGAGCGACGAACCGGGTCATGGCACCGAAACAGTATCGGCGGCCATTGGCAATATGACCGGGACTGCAACAGCGGCCGATGTTGTGTTTGTGCGCACATCAACCAGTCTTGATCCCATGCAGATGCAGCGGGGGATGGGTTTCATTGCCGATTATGCCAACCGGCTCGACATGCCATATATCATCTGTATCTGTCAGGGATTCTTTTCAGGGAGTCGCGACGGCTACTCTGATACGATAGAGAAGGCGATGGCCGAATTATTGCGGCGGGATTACAGTGATACCCTTTTGAAAGCGATCGTCGTTTCGGCCGGCAATCAAAATTGGGACCCCGCGGCCGGGAATGAGTACAATCGTATTCATGTCAGGGAAGACGGCAGCCATACGTTTGATCTTGATATCGCCACGACCGACAGTACCTGTCTCGATGATATGTGCAAGCTCGAAATATGGTATCATATCGATGCCCCATATCGGGTCAGCTTGTTTTCCCCGAGCGGGTATGCGATCACTGACATTGAATCGGCCCCGTTGGATGAGAAAAACGTCGTCGAGAAATATACATTTGATGGCTATATGAGTGTCAGCAATGAAATCCAGAATTACTGGGGCCGGGTGCATATTGTTATTTCGGATATATATACCAATGAAGAGTGTGAATTCGCGCTGGCCGATGGCACCTGGAAGATTAAGATGAAATCGTTGCGGAGAAAGACGGACGATGCTGATCGGCGCTGGGATGCCTACATTACTCTTTCGGCGCCGAATCAAAGGAGCACGCTCAAAGTCATCGATGCCGATGATCACTCCAACGAGTATAAAATTATCAATGGCGGCAATGTACCGGCCACTATCACGGTTGGATCGATAACCGAACTGATGCTGGATACGCTTTTCAACGGCGCTGCGCATCTGGACGAGTACAATGGCGCCGAGTGGCGCGTGTCGAGTTTTTCGAGCCGCGGCCCGAACCGTCTGGATATTGAAAAACCGGACATATATGCGGTCGGCGATTTTGTCCCGGCGGCGTTATCATCCGACCGGTCTCAGAGGTTTCTCGATTCGATCAAAAACGCCTCGGATTGTATCGATCCCGATCTCAATGTATTTCTTGCTTCCGGGACATCGCTGGCTGCGCCCCGCGTGGCCGGACAGATTGCCGTGCTGTTGTCCGAATCGAAGCGGCATGATCTGCGTCATTGGGAAATAAAAGAGATTATACTTGAAACGGCCAGAAATCTGGCCGATGCCGATGAATCCTTCCGCGTCATAAATTTGCAGACGGCGTTGGAAATGTGCCGCACCTATCCAACTTTACAGGCACAGCAGGCTCGGTAGTTTGCACAAATAGGCAAGTGACCGGGCGGCTGTTTGTTGCTGAAACATACTTTCTACAAATTTTAAAGAAATACGAATCAGGCCGGAGATGAGTCTTCCGCGGGATTGTGGTTACTCTGTGATGCTTCCACCCGGCAGGAATGGAACGCCATGAGAATCGCGCCCATGCCCATGAACAGGGTGAGAATATACACGATGTTTCCCAGCACCGGCAGGGCAAAGAGTATCATGAGGATAAATAATCCCAGGATCATGGAGTAGCCGACTTTGGGATCGGCGCTCTTTTTAAACAGGCGGATAACGAAACGGCCCACCCCGATACCAACATAGATTTTTCCGATATAAAAGAAGATTGCAAACACAAACAGTAAAATCAGGCTGACCGGGATGCCGATGATTGTGAGCAGCAGGATAGCGATGGCAAACGGCGCCACGGCGTAGGCGACAAACCCGAAGCCAAGCGTGGCCAGCGGTTTCCGGAGAATCAGTTGGCCGGCCAGTTTGGTGTGCCGTTTGCTAACCAGTAAAATCAACAATCCGGTTAATACGGAACAGAGGAAGAGAATAATACGCAGGGGCCAGTTGATCTTATCGTCCTTTTTCTCATCCTTCTTCTCGATTTTTTCCCAGGAAATGTCGCCGGCGATAATGACGTCATCGTCGAGCACAATTTCTTCGGTGCTCTCATAGGTCAGGGACCCTTTGATTTCCGTCGGGGATTCAACCGAGATATAGTCGGCTTCAATATGAATATTGCCGTTTATGGTACCCGAGATGATGACTTCATTGGCATAAATAGTGACATCGCCATCGATTATGCCGGCCATCGAGACATCCCCGGCGAAGATATGGGCTTCATCGATAATACGGCTGGAAGGAGAAAGATATAGATCATTGGCGAAGATCAGGGCGTTGCCGCCGATAGTACCTTCGACCGAAAGTTCCTCGGCGAAGGCGCGAAGGGTTTTACCCACGGTGCCGTTGATTCGAGCGTATTGGGAGAATGAAATCAAGTTGCCGTTGACGGCGCCATTGAGAGTATACCGTCGAGTAAAAATACTCAGATCACGGGTCACGACGCCATCGAAGACACTTTCTCCGGCAAAAAGATAAAGGTCATCGTCGATCGTGTCGCCAAGGGTTACAGACATACGGTCTTCATGTTCAAAGACACTGGCCTGCGCCGCCGTCAGGCAGCAACAAAGGAGAATTCCCGCAATGATACTTAAGGCAAATTTGGACGTCTTCATCTTCGACATTCTCCCATGAACCATGTATTCACTACGATTGCCGTACCGGCAAGTTTCATGATATTGGGATTGCGCCTGTCGCTATTTGGCAAGATGGGTATATTGACCCTCCCGATCAATAAAAAAGTCACAAACCGGGGCTGCCATGAAAAGATTGATTCCATGATCGGGGCTTACGGGGCATCTTGCCGGAGCATCGCATATGTGTGCAGTTTCTTCCGGCCATAGTTGGAACCGATTTGATTCGATTCCAGCCATCTTTATGCTAGTCACTATGATAGCATCGTTAATTTGTTTACTGATTACGATTTATATCCCTGCCGGTGCTTTCGGTGGGAGTGGTTGTTGTCTTGTTGTGCACGGTGTGGATAAAACACTGCCTGATCGGCCTGCTTGACCATTTTTGGGGCGCCGGTATGCTCATCCGTCAAATTCCCTAATTTACTCTGCGATAACCGCTTAATAATAGGGGGCGAGCAGCCGATACAAGAATGAGACCCCTGGTGGTTTATCGGTATGAGAATACTACATCGTGACGTACAAACGCTCCTGCAGCGTGTCGAAAGGCTCCATGTTTCGACTCGTCTCGTCTTTGCGGCAGCTATTGCCGCCTATGGCGCATTGCATTATTCTGTCTGGCGGGAACTGTTGCCTTTGGGGATTCTCTTCCTGTTACAACTTTCGTCTCTGGGGTATTGCTGGTACCTGTCGAAAACCAAATCGAATCGCCGCGTGGTCCGCTATGGTTTCGCCACGCTGTTTGATTTGATTCTGGTCAGTATGCTGACGTTCTTTACCGGCGGTCTCGACTCCGAATTTTATCTTTTCTATTTTGTCTTTGCCGCTTTGGCGGCCTATATGCTCTCCAAGCCAGCCTCAATCGGTATGGTCATGCTGGTGGCATTGGGATATACGGCCTCGAACTGGCAGGCGGCCCTGATTTTGCACCCGATGGAGTATGTCATGCGGCTGCTTCTGCTGGCGTTTCTGGTTCTGGCGGTCAATATGGTGGCGGAGCATACCGGGCGAAGCGAGACCCGTTTGCTCAAGCTGTTCGATACCCTGAACCGTCGAACAACCGAATTGGAGAAAGTCCATATACAGCTCGAGATGGTTTATGAGAACAGCCGAATTCTGGCTGGTATTCTCGATTTCGATCAGATCATCAATCAGATTATTAAAATCGGTGAACGGGTGCTGGACTATCCGGCGTTGGGCATTATGCTGGTCGGACCCGGAAACAATCTGATTTATCGGGGACGGTTGATCGGCGGGCAGAAGAACATGCGACTCAAGGCGGTTACTTCCGCGACAATGGAACTGGCTTATCGTGTCTCCCGGGAATGTGAACCGGTCCGGGTTAATGACCTGGCCAACCGCAGCGATTATGATCCCCTTTTGTCATCGGCTCGTTCGCTGATGCTGGTGCCAATGGTTACTCATGGCAGTACTACCGGTTTGCTGGTGGCCGAATCGCCGCGGCCGCGAGCATTTACCGAGCGGGATGAACATTTTCTGCTGATTCTGGGGCGATCGGCGGCGATGGCGCTGGAAAACGCTATCTTGCACCGGAAAACCGAAGAATTGACAATTATCGATGAATTGACCGGGGTTCATAATTATCGCTATTTCGCTGCTAAAATCGAGGAAGAAAAGAAGCGTGCGGTCCGCTATCAGCAGCCATTGTCTTTGATCATGCTGGATATTGACTGGTTCAAACGGTTCAATGATTCCTTTGGCCATGAGATCGGCAATCAGGTGCTGGTCGGTTTGGTCGGTGTTATCCGTCGTTGTATCCGCGATGTCGATGTGCTTTGCCGGTATGGCGGCGAGGAGTTTATAATCATCCTGCCCAATACTACCGAACGGGAAGCGCATAATATCGCCGAACGGATGCGTGTGGAAATAGAAGGCGCCCGTTTTGGCGGGCAAAATAATGTACCGCTGTTGCATGTAACTGTCTCGGTCGGTATCACCAGTTATCCGGAAAACGGTCTCAGCGAAGAAGAGCTGATCAATGCCGTCGATCAGGCCATGTATCGGGCCAAGGGATCCGGTAAGAATACCGTTTGTACTGTTTGATCGTTCCTTAGAACCATAGTATATTCGCGGCATGTCCACTGATCTCACTCATGGCGGCCGTTTTTTTATTGTCTCATTCCCTGAGACGGTGCCGAAAGATGATACCCTGTATACCATTCTCGACAATAAACTGGCCGGGATTATCCTGTTCGCCGAGCATTGCCGCGAAATAGATATTCTCAAATCCTGGCTGGCGGAATTGCGCCATAGTGCCGCCCCGGGATTTCTGGTCGCTGTCGACCAGGAGGGCGGCCGGGTGCAGCGGTTAACCCGACGGTTTCCTGAGCTGGAGGCTCCCCGGTATTATGGACACCATGGTTACCTTGACCGTTATACAAGCGATTTATCGCGGGTGTGTGAAAAGCTGTATGAAATCGGAATAAACTTCAACCTGGTGCCGACGGTTGATCTGTTCGACAGCGGGCAGGGGCATGTGCTGGATGGACGGACTTTCGGCGATGATCCTGAGACGGTGGTCCATTTTGCCCGGGCGACAATCGAGGTACACCACCGGATGGGACTGCTCTGCTGCGCCAAGCATTTCCCCGGTCTGGGTCGCAGCAGCGGTGATCCGCATATTGAGATCGCCAATACAGATTTGACTACCGAGGAGTTCAAGAATCGTGAATTGAAGCCGTTTGCCGACTGTATCGAACATGATGTGGACACCATAATGGTCACTCACCTTAAAATGCCGCAGGTTGACGAGAAGATTTCATTGTATTCACATACTGTTGTTAGCGATTGGCTGAAACAGGATTTACGCTGGTCGGGGCCGGTGATATCTGATGATCTCTTGATGACCGCCGCGGCGGCCGCATCGTCGGCGCCGGCAGCCGAAAGCTTTGCCGCCGGGGTGGATATTCTCCTGTATGGTCGCGACATAGACGCGCTTTCACCGGCGCTGGATCAGTTTACAGCATGGTGTCAGACGGGCAGGATTTCAACCCATCGAGTTAACGATGCCGATAAACGCCTGCAATGGCTGAAAAAACGGGTGATAACGTATTCATGATTGCGGTTGTGGTAAAATCGTCAGCGTATATATTGCAGACACTGGAAGTCGACTTACAAGTAGTAACCGGGAGCAGGTGTGAGAACAATCGACTACCGTGAAGAATTACGGCATTTGCTGGACGCCCCCGCTGATACCGGGACGCTGGTGGAAGTCTCACCGATGAATTTTTTGATGATCAATGGCGCCGGGCCGACCGAAACCGGCGATAATTTTCCGCATAGCCTGGAGGCCCTGCTGTTGACATCATTTGTCATCAAGCATTCAGTGAAAAACAGTGATCTGCAGATTGATTATCAGGGGTTACCACCGGAATGCCTGTGGT
Source organism: uncultured Ignavibacteriales bacterium (assembly GCA_964526635.1). Taxonomy (GTDB): domain Bacteria; phylum Zixibacteria; class MSB-5A5; order GN15; family JAAZOE01; genus CAZGLR01. The sequence continues at coordinate 25,430 of CAZGLR010000006.1, forward strand.
GGACCCATGAAAATGGTGTGTTCATGCGGGCCGACAAGGACGACTGGAAATGGACAGTAATGATGATGCAGCCGGATTGCGTGACAAAGGAGATTTTCGAATTGGCGGTCAATGAAATCGCCAAAACGAAAAATCCGCCGCTTCTGAAGCGCGTCAGATTCGATTCGTATTTCGAGGGATTGTCTGCGCAGATTATGCATCGGGGGTCGATGGCGACTATCGAGGAGAGTACGCTGAAGCTGCATGAATTTATCCGGGAGCGCGGATTGGTGATAAACGGCAAGCATCATGAATTGTATCTGAGCGATGCCCGCTCGGCCGATCCATCGGAATTGCAGACAATTCTCCGTCAGCCGGTAACACGGGTGTGAATATGTTGAGATACCGGTTATGACATGGTCTTCTATACGCAGGGAAGCGTATGCCACACAGGCGCACAGATTCATATAAAATTCTGGGGCTGAATTCGGGGACATCGGCCGATGGCGTCGATTTCGCCCTGATTGATTTCTCGCATAATGGCACCCGAGTTTCGGTGAATGTTCTCGGCGGTGGCGTCAGACCCTATTCTGCGAAAATCAGACGTGAATTGGAGCGGCTGATTACCAGGCCTGATGTCTCGGCCGAGGAAGCGGCGCGGGCGGGGGTAGCGTATGGTCGCTATCTGGGTGAGATTGCCTGTGAGATTATCGATACATCCGGCTGGAAAGCCGAATATATTGCCTCGCATGGCCAGACAATCGGGCACTTTCCCCGTCGTAAAAAAATCCTCGATTGCAAATCGGCGGCATCGTTTCAAATCGGCGATATTGCGGCGGTAGCGGCGGTAGCGGGCGTACCGACAATCGGTGATTTCCGTCAGAATGATATCGCCCTCGGGGGCGAAGGGGCGCCATTGACGCCGATAGTGAATCACCTGCTGTTTGGACACACGGGTCGATCTCGAGTAATTGTCAATATCGGCGGAATGGCTAACTATACGTTTCTGTCGGCCTCCGGCAAAACGGCTGACATTCGTGGTGGTGACTGCGGGCCGGGGAATATTCTGCTGGATATTGCCTGCCGGCTGCTGTTGAATAAAGCGTTCGACCGCGATGGCAAGTTGGCATCATCGGGTTCAGCAATTCAGAAGGCTGTTTCGCTGATCACGAAGGCAGGAAAGTCGAAAACAGTTTCGACCGGCCGCGAATCATGGGATGAACTGACCGTGGCGCGGATCATTCATGCCGCCGGCGGAGTGCGGGTGGCACCGGCCGATATTCTGGCCTCGATTGCGAGCGGGACGGCTGAGCTGATACATAGATCAATTCGGCAGTATCTGGGTAAAAAGAAGCCAGATGGTGTTTATGTGACCGGGGGAGGCCGGCGCAACCTGGCCATGGCACGAATGCTTCGTGACAAAGTCCACCCGTTGCCGGTATGGCCGGTGGAGATGCTGGGATACGATGGTGATATTCTGGAGGCCGTTAGTTTCGCTGTGCTGGGCGGCTGTTTTCTGGCCGGGATACCATCGACTTTACCAGCCGTAACCGGCGCGGAATCGGGCGGAATCGCCGGGAAACTGGCCAAAGCAGGTCCGCTGAAAAGTAAAGTATTGTTTTAACATTCTTTAGCCGGCAGCCGATAGAGAAAAGAGACAGATGAGCCTACGATACGTGAAAACAATTACAGCCCGCTTTTCGGTTCTCATACTGGTTTTGATCCTGCTATGGGGTTGCGGTCGTGTGCCGCGCCTGACCGAGGCCTATTTGCCATCGGCACGACTGCCGTTTGTCCGCGTCCTGCTGGCCGATGGTCAAACGCGGCATGTCATCGAACCATGGCATCGTGATGAAGTGTCGGTGACGGTCACGTATCGCCGTCAGACCCAGACTTTTTTCACCCGTGGTCGTATCATGGTTGAAATTGATAACCGGGGGATGTCGGTGTATGATCAAAAGGGTACCCGGCTGGGGATGTCGCTGGATCAGGTGCTGGTGGCCCCCCGAAGTCGTGAGCCGAAGATCGTTGTCGATGGCCGTCCGTATCGGGGTATGATGTCGCTTATTGCGCCCTCGAATCAATTACGCCTGGTTAATTATGTGCATATGGAAGATTACCTGAAAGGGGTTGTTCCGCATGAAATCGGCCCGACGCCCAAGAGTGAAGTCGAAGCTATCAAAGCCCAGGCTGTGGCCGCCCGAACATATGCAATGAAACGGCTCAACCAGTATGGTGAAGCGGCCGGTTATGATCTCAAGGCCGATATTTATGATCAGGTCTACGAGGGAGTCGAGATCGAGACCGATGTGTGCAACCGCGCTATCGAGGAAACCGGGGGGGAAGTGCTGGTCTCCGGCGGTCAGATGATCGATGCCTATTATCATTCGACCTGCGGTGGAGCAACCGATGATATCGAAGATGTCTGGGAGAAGGACCCGCAGCCGTATCTGGTGAGTGTTGAAGATGGCGACTACTGCAAGGCGTCGAAATATTATCGCTGGCAAGAAGTGTTTTCCGATGATCAGCTTATCATGCGGCTGGAGAAATACCTGTCACAATCACAAAATGATCGGGTTCAGGTCGGTCAGTTAATCGACGTACGGGTTTTGGGTCGGACACCCGGAGGCCGGATATCATCGATAGTATTCGAGACCACGCGGGGGCGATATACGTTTGAACGGGAAATCGTTCGCTGGGTGGTGCGCCGCAGTGATACCATGGAAAGCATTCTGCGGTCTGCCCGTTTTGATATCGAAATCGACCGCGATGCCAGCGGCTATGCCCGCCGGGTGACGTTCAATGGTCAGGGATATGGCCACGGGATCGGGATGTGTCAGATGGGTGCGCGGGGAATGGCGGCTGTCGGCATTACCTATGATCGTATTCTTAAGCATTATTATACCGGAATAGAGCTGAAGCGTCTGTATTGATTTTTTGCTCGCGTCGTGTCATTCTCAGTGCAACCAACCGCGTTATCCATTCGTCCATAAAGGGTACTGCTTTATATGGCGAGGATGGTTTTACATGCGCGGGAAAGTAAGCAGCAATTTTTTAATTGCCGGGATCATCATGTTAGCTGGTTGGCTGTCTCCCGAAAGGGTCAGGGCTGAATTTCAGCCACAGACGGCGCCGAGCCTGAATATCCCCCGAATTTCCGAAGAGATAAGAATCGATGGTGTTCTTGATGAAACCGCCTGGGGTTTCGCTGTCGAGGCTTCCGGCTATTGTACTCATTCGCCCCGGCCCGGTGAAGAGCCGGATGCGTATTCAAAAGCGCTGGTAGCTTATGATGAGCATAATTTGTATGTCGCCTTTATCAACTACGATGACCCCAAAGCGGTCAGGGCATCGCTGCGGGAACGGGACAATATCTGGCGGGATGACTATTGTGGAATCATGCTGGATACTTATGGCGACCAGAGTTTTGGATATCAGCTTTTTGTCAACCCGCTGGGGATTCAGGGGGACAGTAAAGCCCTGCTTGGTGGCGATGAAGATACGCGTTTCGATGTTGTGTACTTTTCCGAGGGCATAGTCACCGACAGCGGATATCAGGTTGAGATGGCGATACCGTTTGCCTCACTGCGCTTCCCGGACCGTCCAGAGCAGCAGTGGCGGATTAATTTCTGGAGGGACCGTCAGCGGGAACACCGGTATCGGTATACCTGGTCGGAAATTGATGAGGATAATCCCTGCTTTATGTGTCAATGGGGGTATCTGACCGGTCTGGAAGGAATTAAGCCATCGAGTAACCTGGAAATAATACCCAATATTATTGCGTCGCAATTCGGTCAGCGGATAAATGAGAATAATCCTGACTCGCCATTTGATAATCAGAAGATCGATGCCGAGGCGTCGGTCAACATCCGCTATGGTCTTACCTCGACCAGTTCTCTGGAGGTGGCCGTCAATCCCGATTTCAGCCAGGTGGAATCTGATGCGGACCAGATTGAAGTCAATACGCCGTTTGGGTTGTTCTTTCCCGAAAAGAGGCCGTTTTTCCAGGAGGGCAGTGAGCAGTTCGCGACGTGGATCAATGTGGTATATACCCGATCGGTCAATGATCCGCATGTGGCGGGGAAGTTCACCGGGCAGTTCGGAAAGTTCTCGCTGGCGGTGTTGTCGGCTTATGATGATATCTCGACGTTTCTGTTGCCGTTCCCCGAATTCAGTGTCAGCGGGATTCTCGATGAGTCGATCGTGAACATCGCCCGGGCGCGGTATTTAATCGGCAACAATAGTTATGTCGGGGCGATCTTCAGTGACCGTCGGTGGCAAAGTTTTTCGCATGACGGTCTCGATGTTTCTGATGGCTCGGGTACCAATTACGGCATCGATGCCGCCTGGCAGTTTGCAAGAAATTATCGCTTCGAGTTTCAGGCGGTCGGCAGTCATACTGAGGAGCCGAATGCGCCGGGGTATCTGGGCAGGCGTGATTCGCTGTTATTCGATAATGATCGGCATACGATCGGCTTCGATGGTGAATCGTTTTCCGGACACGGGATGTTGGTCAGTTTCGAGCGGTCGGCCCGCAATTGGAATGTGAATATCGACTATGGTGATTACACCCCGACATTCCGTACTGACAACGGCTACACGGTTCGGAATGATTCACGGACTCTTGATATATGGACCGGATACACCTTCTGGCCGAAAGGTGATTTTCTCAATCGCTGGGAAATCAGTCTGAGTGTCGGGCGGATATGGGATCATCATGAAAAGATCGACCTGAATCCGTTTAGGTTACGGGGCGGGTCCCGTGATGAATGGATTCGACCGTCATTCTGGTTCGAACTGGCCGGTCAGACCAATGTGAATTTCGGCTATCTCAACAGCCGTGAGATTTTCGCGGGCAAGCTATTTGAGGGCATCAGCCGGGGATGGTTTAATATCGACAGCCGTTTTTCGGAAACCCTTTCCGGCGGCTTTGAATTCGGGTATGGCAAGACAATTTATCGGAGTCGCAGTACACCACTTCTGGGGGTGGCGACCGATGTTACTGTATATTTGAATATTAAGCCAAATCAACGGTTGTTTATCCAGCCGAGTTTCGGGTTTGCGCAGATGGATCGCCGGGACCGTTATGTGGAAGTCAACGATGTCAACCGCACTGTGTATGCCGGATTTATTACCCGCACGCGGGTAACCTATCAGTTCAGTCGTGAATGGTATCTGCGGATGATTGTGCAGTATGATGAATTTGATGATCGTCTCAATGTAGAGCCATTGCTAACCTGGCAGCTTAATCCGTTTTCGGTGTTCTACATCGGTATGAACAGCTCATATCAGCACTATCAGCCGGAGCACTACGACCTGGTGAAGGAAGCGACCTGGGCCGAAGCGAACCGTCAGGTTTTCGCCAAGTTACAGTATTTGTTTCGGATGTAGGGAGGCCAAGCGAAGCCGTGCCTGAGAGGCTGCTTGTTTTGATAAAAATCTAAGGGACAGATGTTTAATATGTGATAGCATTATATCTATGGATTCATTAGACTTCGCACTGCGACAACCGGAGACGGAGTGGTATAACCAATAGTGCGGAGAATTTTATTTATTTTCTTGAGTACCGGACGACGGCATATTACTTTGAGTTCATGGTAAAAATTGCGCCATCGATTCTCGCCGCCGATTTCGCCTGTCTGGGCGAAGAGGCGCGCCGTGCCGCCGACGCCGGCGTGGACTGGATTCACCTGGATGTTATGGACGGCCATTTTGTTCCAAATCTGACTATGGGTCCGGATGTGGTCGCTGCGGTCAAGCGTTCGACTGATTTATTCCGTGATACCCATCTGATGGTGACCAATCCGGAGAATTTCTTTGAGCCCTTTGCCGCTGCCGGTTCTCAGCTCCTGACCTTCCATATCGAAGTGGCGCCTGATCCCCGTGAATGGATCGAGACTGTCCACACGATGGGCTGCAAAGCGGGTTTATCGCTGAATCCGGATTGCGACGTGGAACGGGTGCTGCCGTTTGTCGAACTGGTTGAACTGGTGCTGGTCATGTCGGTGTTTCCGGGATTCGGGGGGCAGTCGTTCATACCTGAATCGCTGGATAAGATCAGGACACTGCGTGATCATATCGATCGTCAAAACCTGAACTGCCTGATTGAGGTTGACGGGGGCATCAACCGGAAAACCGCCGGGGATGTCATCTCGGCTGGTGCGGATGTGCTGGTTATGGGGACGGCGTTTTATCGCGACGACAATCCGGAGGAACTGGTGCGCAGCCTCAAGGCGGCGGGGGGATAATCCGGAATAGTCGGGGGGCAGAACTGCCGCGAATCTTTCATAAATACACTGCCGGACACAGGAGAGGATCACAGGAACTTCGGTGGTGTAAAATGGTAGATATACTATGCAGGCGGCAGTAATTTTTCAGGGAAAAGCCCGGATCAACGTGCCTGTTGGTACGGGTGGTGTAGTTGCAGGACAATCTTCGCGCTTTGTTATACAGGGTAGAATTGTTTTGAATGCGAGGCGGCACTATCTGGTCAATTCCGGTAAACGCCTCCGAAACAAGGGGATAAGCAAAATGGCGATCCATCAAAAGGTTTATGCGGGACGCTTGGAACCGTCGTTTGTCACACAGCTTGACAAGGCGCGAAAAAACGACACAGTTGCGAAGATTTTGTCTCACGATTCTTCGGTATTCCGCAAAAAGGAACAATCGCATATCAAAGTCATCGAAAACCGTCTCGGCTGGATCGATGTCATCCGCTCCATGAAAAATGAAGTGGGCCGGATCGAGCAGTTCGCGGTACAGGTCAAAGAGCTCGGGGTGAAGCACCTGTTTATACTCGGGATGGGGGGCTCCTCGTTGTGTCCCGAAGTATTCGGTAAAGTCTTTGGTAGGGCCGGCTGGCTGAAATCATTTGATATCATCGATTCGACCGCGCCGGCACATATCGACCGGCTGCTGCAGACGGTCGATTTACAGAAGGCTTTTTTCATTGTGTCATCAAAATCCGGCTCGACTATCGAGACGATGTCGCAGTACCGGTATTTCTTCAAAGCCCAGAAGGACCTCCGGCCGCTGAAGGCGGGATCGTATTTTGCCGCGATAACTGACGAGGGTTCGGAATTGCAGCGAATCGCGCGCCGTAATCGTTTTCTGGAGACATTCATAAACCCCGGCGATATCGGTGGTCGGTATTCGGCGTTATCGTTTTTCGGGCTGGTCCCGGGGACGTTTACCAAGGCTAAAATCGGGCAGTTGCTGGATTCGGCCGAGCAGTTTCTTGGGCGTTTGGAGCAGCATGGCAACGATAATGAGGCGCTGGATCTGGGCGTGCTGATGGGTACCGGTGTTCAAAACAAAATCGACAAGCTGGGCTTTGCCGCCACAGCCGAGATTATGCCGTTTATTACCTGGATCGAACAGTTGGTGGCAGAGTCAACCGGAAAAGAGGGAAAGGGCGTTGTTCCTATTGAGGGTGAATATACCGATCAGCCGCCGGCCCGTGGCGAGGATCGTATCGGAATATACTATAAATTCAAGAATGAGC
>CAZGLR010000006.1:32922-33155 GCA_964526635.1 uncultured Ignavibacteriales bacterium
CATCGCATACGCCCAGAAAGAACGATCCCGAGGGGCTGCCGCAGGTGACAGTTGATCTCGATGATCCGCATGATCTTGGCGCTGAGATTCTTAAATGGGAGATGAGCACGGCCCTGGCATCCATTGTCCTGGGGGTTAATCCGTTTGACGAGCCCAATGTGTCCGAGAGCAAAAAAAATACTTCCAACATTTTGAATGCCAAACGGGGACATCGCAAGCAGACCCTGCCGGAG
>CAZGLR010000006.1:33165-56493 GCA_964526635.1 uncultured Ignavibacteriales bacterium
CCTGGAACTTCGACGCCTCGGCGATGAACAGCTCCTGCATGTCGCCGGAGCCATTGAGCGACTATGAGACTTTCTCGCTTTCGTCGATTTCTGATATTCCCGGATTGCTGCGGCGGAAGAAGGTCGATGCTGTCGATGCACTGGAGGCTTTTCTCCATGGTGTCAAACCCGGGGACTATGTTTCGCTTCTATGCTATACCGAAATGTCTCCTGCGATCGAAACCCGGTTAACCGAGTTGCGGCGGGTTATCGAGGACCGGACCGGGGTGGCTGTTTTACGGGGCTATGGTCCGCGTTTTCTGCATTCGATAGGACAATTGTACAAAGGGGGCCGTCAATGCGGCCATTTCATCGTCTTTGAACGGGAATATCCCGACGATCATGATATCCCCAAGATGAATCTGACCTTTGGCCGGCTTATTAAGGCGCAGGCCGAGGGTGATATCAAGGCGCTGAACAAACGGAAACGTCCGGTCATCAGTATCAATTTACGGGATAACCCGGAAGCCGGGCTGGATGCTGTCCTGGCTTTGATTGCATAATTAAGACAAAGCGGCGTTTGACATCTAACTCTGGGGATGATATGACGATCGGTTTTATCGGTCTCGGTAAAATGGGACTGAATATGGTTACCCGTCTGCAGCAGGGCGGACATCAGACAATAGTTTATGATATCAGCGATGACGCCATTGCTGCGGCCGTGAAGGAAGGCGCGCAGGCGGCACCGTCGCTGGCGGAAATGGTCAAAAAGTTGTCTCCTCCGCGCATTGTGTGGGTAATGGTCCCGGCCGGGCAGATCACTGAATCGATTATTGCTGATCTGGCCGACGCGATGAGTCGGGGCGATATCATCATCGATGGCGGCAATTCCAATTTTCACGAGACGATTGCCCGAGGGAAAAAGCTGGCCGAACAGGGGATATCGTTTCTCGATGCCGGAACGTCAGGCGGTGTCTGGGGGCTTGAAGTAGGATACTGCCTGATGGTTGGGGGCGAGGCGGCGGCCTTTCATCAGGCCGAGCCGATTTTCAAAACACTGGCGCCGCCCGACGGCTACCTGCATGTGGGGCCATCGGGCAGCGGGCATTATGTGAAGATGATTCACAACGGTATCGAATATGCCATGATGCAGGCGTATGCCGAGGGTTTTGAGATTCTGGAAAAATCGGAGTTCGATCTCGACCTGGAAAAAATCAGTCATCTCTGGAATCAGGGATCGGTGATCCGAAGTTGGCTTCTGGAACTGGCGGAGCGGGCGTTTGCCGAGGATCCCAAATTATCCGGGGTAGGCGACTGGGTCAGTGATTCAGGCGAGGGGCGCTGGACAGTACTGGAGGCAATTGACCTCGATGTTCCGGCGCTGGCGATAACGCATGCCTTGATGACCCGCTTCCGGAGCCGCCAGGAACAGTCGTTTTCGGCCAAGGTCCTGGCCGCGTTGCGGAATCAATTCGGCGGCCATGCGATAAAGGAAGTCCCGCATGCTACAAAATAAGCCGCTTGAAGAAACCCCGGGAGCGACCGGAGTCAATCCCTTTCGCCGTTTTCAATCAGGCCATGCCAATGCCGAGCCCTGTACGCTTATTATTTTCGGGGCATCGGGTGATCTGACCAAACGTAAACTGGTTCCGGCATTATTTAATCTGGTGGTGGATCAGTCGCTGACAGTGCCGTTTGATATTGTCGGATTTTCCCGGAGCGAATTTTCCGATGAGGATTTCCGAAAACGGATGCTCGAGGGTCTGGAAAAGTATTCACGCAATAATCCGCAGACTTTTCAGGGTACATCCGATTTTCTGGCCGGGATGTGTTATCTGTCGGGGAATATCGATAATGCGGATGATTATGCCGCCCTCGCTGCAAAAATCAAGGAAGTGGAGGGCCGTCGCGGCGGTCCGAAGAACCGTCTTTATTATCTGGCCACACCACCCGGGGCGTTTACCGATATTATCCGTAATCTCAAAACCGCCGGACTGGCTGGAGTGCAGGCAGATGAAAGCGCCGGATGGTGCCGTATTGTCATCGAAAAGCCCTACGGTCGGGATCTGAAATCAGCGTGGAGTCTGACCGGCGCAGTGCATACCAGTTTCCGCGAGAATCAGGTCTATCGTATTGATCATTATCTGGGGAAGGAGACTGTTCAAAATATTCTGGCTTTCCGGCTTGGCAACGGCATCTTTGAGCCATTGTGGAATCGCAAGCATATTGATCATGTTCAGATTACCGTTGCTGAGACTTTGGGTGTTGAGGGACGGGCCGGTTATTTCGAGAAATCGGGTATAATCCGGGATATGCTCCAGAGTCATATTCTGCAGTTGTTTTCCCTGATTGTCATGGAGCCGCCGGTGGCTTTCGAGGCAGATTATATCCGTGATGAAAAAGTCAAAGCATTGCGGAGTGTGCGGCAGCCGAAGATCAAGGATCTGCGCAATCAGGTTGTGCGCGGCCAGTATGCGGCGGGTTCGGCGGGTGGTCGTGAAGCGGTGGGATATCGCGAGGAGCCGGGCGTTGATCCCCGGTCAATGACCGATACGTACGTGGCCCTGCGGCTGGAGGTTGACAACTGGCGATGGTCCGGGGTGCCATTTTACATTCGTACCGGCAAACGTCTGGCCAAAAAGGCCACTGAAGTGGCTATTGTTTTCAAGGAGCCGCCGCATCGAATTTTCCGTCAAGCCGGTATGGAAAACCTTCAGCCCAATGTCCTCGGGATAAAAATTCAGCCGGAAGAGGGTATTTCTCTGACGATCGGATCCAAGCGACCGGGGCAGTCGTATCAGATTGATCCGGTGAATATGGAATTCAACTATGCGGCATCGTTCGGGGTACCGTCGCCGGAGGCCTACGAGCGGCTTTTATTGGATGCCATCCTGGGTGATACGACGTTATTTGCCCGTGAGGACGAAGTCGAGTTATCATGGTCGCTGGTTGATCCGATGATTACGACCTGGGAATCAGATCCCGGTTTTCCGCTGGCATTTTATGAAGCCGGAAGCTGGGGTCCGCGTGAGGCAGATATTCTTCTCTCGCGGCATAACCGTTCCTGGCGGAGGTTGTAAGCGATGTCTCCGGTGGATTTTCCGGCGCATGAGACACTCAGTGCCCTGCCGCTCGATGCCGAGCGTATCGAACAGGAACTGGCTGCAATATGGCGCGATTCCTTTCAATCGGACGACAATGAGGTTACGGGATTAAAAATTTCGCTGGCCAATCTCGTTGTCATCAGTTCAGCAGAGCATCAGCATGATTCCGACCGGCTGATCGCGACCTATGCCAGCCGGAAGCCATCGCGCGCGATTCAGGTAATCCTCGATGACGCCATGTCCGAACCTCCTCATGCACATATCTCGGCTTCATGCAATCTTCAGGAAGGTATGAGTAAAAAACTGTGCTGGGAGAAAATCATCCTTTCGGCGAAACCGGAACATCTGCGCCAGGTGGTCGGTCTCATACGGTCACTGCGTTCTCGTGGTGATATCCCCCTGCTGCTGGTTGATCTGTATGACATCAAAGGCGAGATCGATTTGCGTCGTAAATTGTATCGGATGGCCGATTTTGTGTTTGTCGATGGTCACGGCCGTTTTCGCACCCTGCTTCCGCCGCCCGGACTTTTTGACGACAGCGCGATTTATGGTTTCGAGTGGGTGTCGATTGATGTCCTTCGCGAAGCGGTCAGGTCGTTTTTTGATCGTCCGCAGAATCTCCGATTGCTGGAGAGGCTGCAAACGATCACTATTTCCTATAACGGTCCGAATGCCAGAAATGCGACCTCACCGGCTCTGCTTCTGGCCGGATGGATTGTCTCATCGCTGGAGATGGAAATCGAAACATCGCATGATCGCCGGATCAGGGCCTCATGCTATGGACGGACAGTGGAAATAGTTTTTCAAGCCCTTGATCAAACGCCCCCGGACGTGAAGAAGGTCGAGTTCTTTTTCGATGGCCACAGCAAACCGGCCGTGTTTTCTCAAACCGACGGTCGGGCGCAGGTGATTTTTGGAAACTATAAAACTACCTGTGAACCGGCGAAACCATTTGACCGGGTTATCTTCGTCATTGAGCAAAGCGGCAAGGACCGGCGGCGATCGTCGTACGCGGCGTCATATCGGGCGGCGTTGAAAATTTATAACTCACTTATGGGAATTGCCGGTCGGCGATCAATGATCGTCGTGGAAGATTATGACCGTCTGGCCAAAGTTGCCTCTCGCCTGTTCTATAGCCTGGCAATTCGTACGCTGGCCTACCGGGGAGCATTTTACGTTTCCCTGGCCGGCGGATCGACACCAAAGGCGATTTATCAGGAAATTGCTCAATCGGCCTATGCCGAGATGGTCGACTGGAGCCAGGTGTATTTCTTCTTCGGCGATGAACGGCCGGTACCTCCGGATCATGATGAGTCGAATTACCGGCTGGCCCGGGATTATCTGTTTAATCAATTACAAATTGCCGATGATCACATCTTTCGCATCGAGGGGGAAAACCCCAATAAAAATGAGGTATGCCGCGCCTACGCCGAAACGATCCGAAGTATGGTGCAGACGGCATCCAATGGTATCCCCCGGTTCGATTTGATATTCCTTGGTGTCGGCCCCGACGGTCACACCGCCTCGTTGTTTCCCGAGGTTGATTACGACAGCCTTGATCCGGACCTGTTGATCATACACAAATATGTTCAGAAACTCGATCAGCATCGGATATCGATGAATTATAGACTTATTAACAATGCTGAGCATATCTTCATGGTCACCGGCGGCGAAGCCAAGGCCGATGCGCTCTATGGCATATTTCATCCTGAAAACGATGTGCTGCTGCCGGCTGCGAGGATTGATCCGGTCGATGGCAGCCTGTTGTGGATGATCGATAGCGCGGCATCGGCGCGACTTGCCGGAACGACTCTTCCAATCGAGGTCTCCCGATGGTAATTGTTAGTGACGTGGGCGGAACAAAGACGGTCTTCGCGTTGGCCGAGTGGACGGGATCGGATTACACGATTACCCATGCCCAGCGATTTCGTTCTAATGACTTCTCGAGTTTCCAGATTCTTCTGGACTCATATTTCGAAGAACTGCCGGTAAAGCGTCCCGATAAGTTATGCATCGGGGTGGCCGGAGTGGTGCAAAATAACGTATGCGATGTCACGTATTTGCCGTGGACGATCGATGGTGACGCTATTGCCAGGGAGGCCGGCCTGGCTGATTGCCGGTTGCTCAATGATCTGCAGGCGGCGGGATACGGTCTCGGCTTTTTTAAGGATGATGACAAGAAAATCATCAACAAGGGTTTGCCGGTTGCGCATGGCACCCGGCTGTTAATCGCCCCCGGGACCGGCTTGGGCGAGGCGATTGTAGTGTTTGCGGATGGTCGGCCGCTGGCCCTGCCGAGCGAGGGTGGCCATGCCGATTTTGCGCCCTTCGATGAAACCAGCCTGGACGCGCTCACGTGGGCGCAAAAGCAAACCGGCCGGGTAAGTGCTGAGTATTTTATTCGCGGCAAAGGGCTGGGGGTAATTTACAAATACCTGTGTGATCGCGATGGCACATCTCCCGATGATGAGATGGCCGAGTCGCTGAAAGGCGATGCCGGGCCGATTGTGATCGAGCGCGCGCTTGCCGGCGATGATGTGCTTACAGTTGAGGCCGTGCGGCTGTTTTTTGATTTTCTGGCAGCCGAAGCCGGGAATATGGCGATAAATACGCTTAGCACCGGTGGCGTATACATCGGTGGCGGGGTTGTGCCACGAATTGTCTCTCTTTTGGATACTGATCGTTTTGTCGAGATATTCTCTGCCAAGGGTGAGCACGATGATTTGCTGAAGACATTTCCGATCTCTATCGCCCTCGATACACAGTTGCCGCTCTATGGGGCTGCTGAATTTCTGCGACTTCATACCCGGTAATCTTTCGCCGATCAGTTTTTAATTGATTTCTGTCCATGGTTTCCCCTATGTAGTTGACAATGCGTATTATGGCTGCCATAGCTGTTGTTGTGTTGTGCCTGATGACGATTTCTCCATCGGTGCAGGCACAGCCGAAGGAGATGCCGTTGTCCTACCGGATCGGTCCGGTGTTTGGTATCGGTAATCTCATATCCGCCGAAGATCCCAATTACAGTTTCGATTATATCTATGGTTTTGCAGTATCCACCGGCGGCAATGGTCCTACCGAGGGCTTCGGTGGCGGCCGCTTTTCGCTCGGATTTTCCCTGCTTTTCCAGAACAATTACAGTGATAGCACGACATCATCCAATTTCGGCTTTTTCGCCGGCAAAGATAACGCCGAATTCAAGTTCAGCGCGGTGCGGGCCGGTTTCGATCTGGAGTATCGGCTGAGTGCGATGCGAACTTTGACCCCCAAAATCAGTATCGGTGTCGGCTATATGATCTGGGAATATACCGATCCGGCCGCCGATACGATAATTAAAGTCGAAAGCGGTAACGGCACCCTGGTTGATTTCAATGCTGCCGAAATGTATATCTCCGGAGGCCTGGGTCTGGAAATCAGGCCGGCGCGGCATCTGGTGTTCGATCTGAAAGCCACGGCCGATTATCTCACCGGGTTGGGGACCGATTTCGCTTCGGAGGTTGATAACGATCGCGCTAAAATACTGCTGCGGGCGTCGCTGACAGTCTCGCTGTTGTTCGGCAAGACTTCGCCAAAAACGCCGTTGCGCCCGGTGTGGCCATCGGATACCCTCTGGTCAGGTCAGGTCAACACCACGCCCCTCGCACCACCGGAGCGGGACAGCGATGGCGACGGCATTATCGATAAGCGCGATGATTGCCCCAATACGCCGCAGGGGGCGTATGTCGATGACGATGGCTGCCCGTTTGATTCTGATGGCGATGGCGTTTTCGATGGTCTCGACGATTGCGCCGATACCCCGCCGCAGGCGACCGGCTTTGTCGATATTTACGGCTGTCCGATCGATACTGATTTTGATGGCGTCCCCGATTATATCGATGTCTGTGACGGCCCTATCGGGGCGGCGGTTGATCGCACCGGGTGCCCGACCGATAGCGATGGCGACGGTGTCTACGATGGTCTCGATGATTGCCCGGACAGCGATACCGGCATCATGGTCGATCAGCGCGGATGTATCGATGTCGAATTTTTGAAAAAACCATATGTCGTACATGTCGATTATTTGCCGGGATCATTTGAAGTGGATGTCCGTACCAAAAAGAGGATGCAGCCGCTTATTCGCAATCTCAAGATTCTGAATCATGTGAAGATCAGGATAATCGGCTATACCGACAATGTCGGCCCGGCAGAAGCCAATCAGGACTTGTCGCAGAAGCGGTCGAACCGTATGCGCGACTGGTTGGAAACCGAGGGAATCGCCCGCGATCGAATGGAGCCGATCGGGCGCGGCGAAACGAATTTCATCGCGACCAACCGCACCGCCGAGGGTCGCGCTATGAATCGCCGAATAGAGCTTGTTTTCGAGGCGGAGTAGGCTCGATATATTAATATGTGGGGACTGTATCATCAAGCCTAAACCTACCCTTCGGGCGGGATACAGGTCCGCCGGCAATTGACGATAATCCTCGCCCGGTCCTGCCGGGTTGGGCTACCGGCTGTGATGCGTTTGAAAGATCAAAGTAAACCCGTCCTGCGGGACATGTTGAAAAACCCCTACAGCCCACATCCATGCTGAAACATGTCGTGGCCCGACAATTGCTTTGCAATTGTCGCTTTCCCGCATACGACTGTAACCTATGGCAAATCTTTGAATTATTAACTAACTGGTTAGTTAAACAATAGGCCCTTATGTACGGGATTTTATACTTATCTATTCAATCATAGATCAAACACACTTTTTCAACAAGCTCTGCGGATGGGGTGCCGGAGCAGACCGAATCGCCGGCAGCGCATGATAAAATAATAACGGCGGGGTATGGCGACCCCGCCGTTTACGCTCAATCAATTTATGAAGGCGTACATGGTCAGTGTCCGCATGCATTAGACGGACACCGGGCTCAAGAATCAGAATCCGTTCTAATCCTGATCCACTATCTTAAACATGTTTATCGCACGGCAGTTCCAATGGGGAACGCCCCGGCCTTGCTGGCCATCGCCTGAGGCTGTCTTTCAGGGTGATTCGATAATGCGTGGTATTGTCGGTGTTTTATTGGCGTACGAGGAAGTGCGCCAACCACGAATGCTAATGTTCAATGGGCGGGAGGTGTCAGGACCTCGCTCGCTTCGCTTGCGACTGCTGGTGCAGCACGGGTCCCGACCTATAACTGAATCGTCAACTACGCCTTGGCCGGGGTAGATTCGGTCTGGCCGAAGACCGTCGTGAACCATTTGACCGTCTCACGCAAGCCCGTCTTGAAATCGAAATCGACTGCATATCCCAAGTCTTTTTTGGCGGCTTCGATATCGGCCAGGCTGTGGCGGATATCACCGGGACGGGGATCATTGTAGATCGGTTTGACATCCTTACCGAGGATTTCGTTGATGTAGGTCAGCGTTTGGTTCAGCGTAAACCGTTCGCCGCAGGCGACATTGTAGGCCTTACCGGCGGCAGCGGGGGCGGTACAGGCTTTAAGATTGGCCGCGACAGCATTGCCGATATAGGTGAAATCACGCGACTGCTCGCCATCGCCGAAGATAGTCGGCCGCTTACCGGTCAGGACAGCTTTGATGAATAGCGGAATGACCGCCGAATACTGACTGCCCGGATCCTGGCGGGGACCAAAGATATTGAAATAGCGCAGGGCGACAGTTTCGAGGCCATAGAGGCGATGATATACTTTGCAGTAATATTCGCCGGTGATCTTATTGACGGCGTAGGGTGACAATGGCGAGGGTGTCATTGTCTCAACCTTGGGCAGGGTTTCCGATTCGCCATAGACCGATGATGAGCAGGCGAAGACGACGCGCTTGACGCCGGCCTGACGGGCGGCCTCGAGGATGTTGAGGGTGCCATTGATATTGACGATATTAGAGGTCAGGGGATTTTTTACCGAACGGATAACCGAGGGTAGCGCGGCCTGATGGAGAACGTAATCGACGCCATCGACCGCTTCGGAAACAGTCCAGAAATCCCGAACATCGCCATCGATAAGCTCGATGCGGTCGGTAACATCTTCAATATTGACTTTGCGCCCGGTGGCGAAATTGTCAATAATGCGGACGTCATGTCCCTGGGTTAGAAGCGTATGGGCAATATTGCTGCCAATAAATCCGGCACCGCCGGTAATCAAGTATTTCATGTATGTCCTGCCTGCCTTTGGCCATTGTCGTTTCTCTGTATATCGGCCGGAGTGAGAGTGCGCTTAGCGGTTTGTTGACCGATTCAATTGGTCGTGATACGAAGTCAAAATAGAGAAAAGCAGAAATAAAGCAATGTCTAAAAAAAAACCGCCCCGGAATATCCGGAGCGGTTGTAAGGTCGGTTTGTGACCATTTTATACAGTGACTTCTTCAATAGTCTCGTTCATAATGTTGACGGTATCGCCGACCAGGCGGGCCAGATCCAGCAGGATAAGCAGGCGGTCTTCGAGACGCGCAACACCGGTGATATAGTCAGCGCCGGAGTCAACGGTTACACTCGGCGGTGGCTCCACTATTGAATGTGGAATACGCAGGACTTCATTGACCGAATCGACGACCAGGCCGATCACTTCGCCATTGATGTCCACGACCACGATCCGCGTGTCTTTGTCGTTGTCTTTTTCTTCGAGATTAAATTTCCGACGGGTATTAATTATCGGAATGACTTTGCCCCGCAGGTTGATGACGCCATCGACAAAATGCGGTGCCTGCGGCACTTTGGTGATTTCCGGCATACGGTTGATTTCCTGGACTTTCAGGATATCGATGCCATATTCCTCGGACGCAATCTTGAAGCTGACCAGCTGCAAGAGTTCCTCGGCTGTCCCAGCTGCCCCCGCGGCCTTAATTGATGTTTCGGCCATGTTCTCCCCCAAAAGGTAAGATGTCTATAACAGATAAACTTTTGCCTAAACTCAGATATTCTATTCATCGACAAATCCATCTGTTTGTTTACCGGTCTATGCAATTTTAGTACAGAGGGAAATCGGAGAAGATAGGGGCGGCATCAATTCTCGTTAAGCTCTTTTATAGCTTCAAGATAGCCGTATTCAACAAAGACCTGAAGCATCTCCTGGGCGGCAATCAGGTGGCCATAGGCGTTATAGTGGAAGGGATCAGCCTCGGCATCATCGAATAAATTATCATGAATATCGAATACTGCGGCCAGATCGACCAGGCCGGTGTTTTCGCGGGCTGCCACGGTCCTGACGATTTCGTTGTATTGCCGGTGCAGTTGATGCAGGAATGAATCGGCGGCGCCATCGAAATAGAGTTCCAGTGAGGGTATCGGCGACGTCAGGAGTATCGGCCAGGAGCCGTTGGCGCGGGCTTCAGTAATCAGCGTGGTCAGGTTGGCGGCGTAGTCCTCGAGGCTTACCCGGCGGATACCGTCCTCCGTGGATAAGTCGATCGGGGTGGGGGCTGCGGAGACGAAAAGGCCGGTCAGGACACGGTAAAATCGGAATTGTCCGAAGAAATTCTGCAGGGCGATAATCGACTCGGACGGCATGATGATGTCTTTGTCGGGAACGCCGCGCGCCGCCAGCCATTGATCATTCCAGGCGAAATTGATAATCAGGATTGTTGGCCGGTATTGGGCTACATTTTCACGATAATTAACAATACCCTGATGGCTGCTGTAGCCGGGGACGGAAAAATTGAAGACATCGAGGCCATCGGGGAGTGTCCAGAGCATCATATTGCGGAGATGTTCGCCGAAGGTCTCATCGAAATTGACGCCCCAGCCGAATGAGGTCGAATTGCCGATGATGGCGATCAACGGTTTCTCCGGCTGATTATTGAGATCCGGCCCGCGGAAGCCATTGGAATTGATAGTATAAGTCTGGCCCTTGAAAAACTCGGAAGTTACGGTCTGGCCGGGGCGAAACTTCCAGAAGAGGTTTTTGTCTTTGAGGAAGACTTCGGGAAAGTCGGGAGCACGGTTGACAGTGAACTGACCGCTGCGGGGATGGGCGTTAATGTCAAGCAGGTGCAGGGCACCCTCGGTAGCAATTAAAAACAGCAGGATCGAGAGTATGGGGAGAAAAATTTTGGCTGCGAGTGTGAATTTCATGGGCATGGCCTAAAAGATGGAATAGATAAACGGCGCCATTGCCGAGCTTTCGGCGAATACGATAAACAGCGACAGCAGAAAGAGAAAGACAAAAATCGGCAGCAACCAGTAGCGCTTGCGGCAGCGGGCGAGGAACCATATTTCGCTCCACAAGCCGGCGCGTTCTTTCATGTCACTAAACCATCCCATTGATAAAATATACTAATTGGAGGCACTGTCGTCCAGATCAAAGCGTGTGGGCTCAATCTATTCCGGGGGAAATGACTAACTCATCGGGATATGGCCGAGGAATATCGGATTTGTCGAAAATCAGGTTTTCGATACAAAGCATATCAATACCGGAGGAGAAAAACACCTGAAGGACCTGTTTGGCGGTGGCGGCGATGGGAAAACCGCGCAGATTGTAGCTGGTATTGAGCAGGACCGGAATGCCGGTGAGCTGTTCATAATGTTCGAGAATATCGCAGGCCGTTTGGTTTTGATCGCGATTGACTGTCTGAATTCGTGCGGTACCGTCGATATGCGTCACGGCGGGAATCATCTCGCGCTTTTCGGGCCGCACCGGAACGACGAAGGTCATATATGGCGAAGGTCTGTCGACGTCAAACCATTCCCCGGCCTTTTCTTCAAGGACGATCGGGGCAAAGGGGCGAAAGGATTCCCGGAATTTGATGGTTGAGTTGATTTTATCTTTGGTGGCAGCATCGCGGGCAGAAGCCAGGATCGAACGATGGCCCAGAGCGCGGGGACCATATTCGCTGCGGCCTGTTATTAAACCGACGATTTTGCCATTATGCAGAGCCATAGCCACAATTTCTGCGGTAGTATCAACTGCTTTATGCGGGATGCCGTGGTTTTCGCAAAGCCTTTTCAACTCATCCATAGCCACCGCCGGTCCCAGCGCCGAGATAGTCCTGTGTTTTTGTCTTTCATTCCCCAGCAGGTGATGATACAGAAACAATGTCGCGCCCAGCGCACCGCCATCGTCACCCGAGGTAGGCTGAATGAAGATATCATCCCATTTTCCGCCGGCGAGCAACAAACCGGCGGCCTTACTGTTGAGGGCGACACCGCCTGACATGACCAGCTTACTTTTTCCGGTAAGTTCACGCGCATAATCGGTCATAGCGATCATGATATCCTCAGTGACTTTCTGAACCGATGCCGCCAGATCGCGATGGATATCTTCGAGCGGATCATCGGGGAGCCGTCGGGGAGTCCCGAGGAGTTCTTCGAAGCGCTGTCCGGTCATCGCGAGACCATGCTGAAAAGTAAAATATTTCAGGTTGAGATTCAACGAGCCATCGTTGTGTACGGTCACCAGTTTATCGGCTATGATACCGGCAAAGCGCGGAGAGCCATAGGGTGCCAGGCCCATGAGTTTGTATTCGCCCGAATTCACCCGAAAACCCAGGAAATAGGTGAAGGCCGAATACAGCAATCCGACCGAATGGGGGTAGTTCATCTCTCGATGCAGGGTGATACGGTTGCCGTTACCCTCGGCAATCGATGCTGTCGTGTGTTCGCCGACGCCATCGATAGTAACAATAGCGGCATCATCAAATGGCGACAGAAAAAACGCCCCGGCGGCATGGGAAAGATGGTGTTCGGCGAAATAATACTCGGGTGAGTCGCCCAGTTTTTTCCGCAGGCGTTGGCCGATCCAGAGTTTCTGGCGCAGCCAGAGCGGCAGGGCGGAAATATATTGACGGTAGTTCAGAGGGGCATTGATCATGAGTTCGGTGAGTATGCGGTCGAATTTGAGCAGGGGGCGATCGTAGAAGATGACTGCATCGAGATCCTCGGCTGTAATCCCGGCGTAATTAAGGCAATAATCAATGGCGAGATCGGGGAATCCCGAATCATGCTTTTGTCCGCTGAGCCGTTCTTCGGCGCAGGCGGCACTGATTTCGCCATCGTCAATCAAAGCCGCAGCGGAATCATGATAATAGCAGGAAACACCGAGGATTTTCATCGTTATCCCTGCCGCCGGAAATAGGTGAGATCATCGATCGGCAGTTTGCGCTGTTTCCAGTTGCTGTCGGCAGGGCGGTGTGAAAGCAGCCGTATGGCCCGGGCAATCAGGCCCCAGGGAGTGAAGATCAGGAGGTACAACAGGGTCAGGATAATCGCTATTTGTATGCGACCAAGGATGCGCGCGAACTTTTTCCAACGGTTCCACAGACAGTCAAAAAAATTCTTCATGGAGATAATATAGCGAAATCAGACCTCGGGTATCAAGCGACGATAGTCACAGCGATATTGCTCTTGGGCACTATTTGCCGTATATACCGAAATATCACTCCAATGGATAAATCGAGCAAAGGATAAATTTAATGTTCAAAACATTTGTTATATCTCTGCTTGTCGTACTTTTCGGGACGGCGAACATGGCGGGAGCGCAGGCAATCGTACCGATCACCAATGAGATTTCATATTTCAGGAATGTCGGTGACGATGGCGCTGAGCGCGGCGAGACATTACAGATTATCTCGATCAACAGTTTCAATATTGGTACCGAGTTTATTCTTGAATTCACCGGCGATTTCAACTGGGGGCTGGATTTGTTTGAGGACGATGACTACTATATCGAACTTTCTGTGGTCAAGCCGGTGTACAAATTTATATCCCTGAATTATCAGCGGATCTATGGCACCTTCTATGATCCGCCGGTGAATCAATTCGGGATACGGCTATCGTTTTTTACTCAATAAAAAAAGCCCATCGGGACAGATGGGCTTTTGGAATGCAGTCAGTTGTTGCTGCTATTTTTGTTGGAATGACCGCGCACTTTCGATATAGCGGTCGATATCCTCTTCGATGATTGAACCCTGTTGCGGGCAGATTCGTTCGGGGGACAGCCGTTCGATTTTATTCAGCGCATGGAGAAATGCTTTACGAGAGCCGGAAACATTGTTGGCCCGTCCGTTGAGCGTATCCCATCCGCCGGCTGTGGCGAAAAGGTTCCATGGTCCTTCAGCAAAACTGAAGAGATTACCGCAGAACAATGTCGCCGTGGCTGAATCGAACAGGAGACCGGATGCCTGATCGGGCAGTTCCGGTGTTGTTGCGAAATCAAGGGTCCGTCCCGATGATAAAATGATACTGTCGCCGCTGTCGAGACCGATGACCGGGGCTTTGCAGCCGTATGATTTAATGGCCGACTGCTCAGCCGATGGTGCATATATTCGGACGTTGCGATCGGCGGCATGTTCAAACAACGGTATCGCGGCGCAGCAATCGGGATGGTTGTGCAGCACGACCATATGGGTAAGGCGACTCAATTCTATTATCGAGGCGGTTTTCTGTTTGATCTGGCGATGGGTTTTATCATCGCGTGATCCGGGATTGATGAGGATTGCCTCGTTATTGTCGAGAATCAACCAGGTATTCTGCGAGCGGTTGTTCTCGGGATCGACGACACCCGCCCACCAGATCGTATCGGTAATCCGATGCGCTTTTCGATCATCATATTGCCGTCGTTCAACAAGTGCTATGGATGATGGTGCTGAGGTCATAATCACTCCTGCAATACGTTCTGCTTTGGTTATCGGATAAACAGTCAGAAAATTTACTTATCCTGCAGCAGGAATGACAAATCGATAAAAGAACGGCGCCGGTGGTGCCGCCAATGACTGACCTCAGTTTTCGAGCGGGTAGATAATAACAGCGTCGGGTTCTTCATTGCGCACGATATTGACATGTGCACCATTTGTGAGATTATCCAGGATCAGGGTAAACAGCTGCTTGATACTGCGCGGCGAGGTGCCCTCGACATTGCGGATGAGATCATCGGTTCTCAGGCCGGAAATGTAGGCCAGCTTCAGGGTGTCGATATCGACGACACGGTAGAAACCGCTTTGTCCCCGGGCTACTGAAAATCCCAGGCGGCCACCGGGCGGCGGCTGCAGTTGGTGAGTACCCCAGCCGGTGTGGCGCGGAGTTTCTTTTACCGGCGGCCGGGTCAGTGAGACCAGTTTGGAGCCATAGGGAACCGAGGCGATACGCATGGCCAGGGTGGTATCGTGAGAGAGTTCCCATTCATCCCAGATATAATTTAGTAATACTTCCTGTCCGACTTCCCGTTTCTTCCAGTGCACGGAGGTAAACATGGCCATGACGGAATCGACATTGGCGAAATCGGACATGGTGCGTAATGCCAGCAGATTGGCCATATTGTCAAAGCGCCGTGGTGTCTTCTGTAGAAGTGGATGGCCGGATATAAAGTATGGCGACGCGCCTGGATAAGCGGTTTGATCCAGAAGCCGCTTGGCCAGTTGCTGAAAGATTGTAAAATATGGTGACAGCCCGCCGGGCAGCGCCTCGATAAGGACACCATTTTTCTTCCCCGCCAGCGGTATGGTCAACGGATCATGATTGGCGTAATCGGGATAATATTTGACAATGAATATATCAAATTCCGGTTCGACCCATTCGATGCCGGCGTAATAGGACAGGTAATAGAGGACAGCATCGCCCTGTTCGTCCCAGAACACTTTGAGCGATTCGGCATCGGGTACAATCGTTGAGCAGGCCCGCAGGGCTTCGCGGCGCGTGGCGTAATCATCGGGAAACAGCGAGATCATGTAATCGAAATTATCGATGACCATCTCGACATCCGGCAAATCGTCGACCTGGGCCCGAACGGATGGCGCCGGTGCCAGCAGGATAAGCGAAAGGAGGATATATATGGTGATCAGACAATGGCGCATTGTGTCTATTCCCGGTCTTTGCGTGGCTGGTCTGGATCGGTATCATCGGGGTCGTCGGTCGTCTCGGGGGGAGATTCCGGCGGTGGCGATGGTGACATATCCAGCGTTTTTTCATCATCGTTGTCATCGGTCAACGAATGAGATGGCGGTATCGGGTCAGGCATCTCCGGTGGTGACGGCGGCGGAGGTGGAGAGTAGGTTTGACCGTTGTCACCAACAACCTGATCTTTCCATCCTGACAATTGATAATAAAACTCAGTCGTCATCAGGTGCATCGCCGCTCCGGTGAAGCCCTGGACAATAATCGATATCAGCAGGACAACCGGGATTCCCAGTAACAGTGCCAGAATCAGGCTGGCAAAGCCAATGGCCACAAACGGCACCGCGATAGCCATGAGAATAGCCAGCGTCGCAAGCCCGACCCCGATTGAAATTCCCAGATAGATCAGGCAATAGAGAAGCGTATTGCCGAGATCATCGGTCCACAGATTCCAGGCATCTCCGATGGCATCAAATACCCCACGGTCACGAATGACGACAATGCGCTCAGCCAGGGCCAGTGTAACAACCTGTATGAACATGGCCAGGATAAACAGCGGGATGATGATAATCAGCGACAGGATGCCGAGACCGACATGGATTAAGAAGCAGGCAACGGCGGCAAGCCCGAGAACGACGACAACAGCGAATACGACCGCGATGGAAAGAATCATGATACCGAATAATCGCCAGAAGTAGTGCAGACCCGCTTTGAATGATTTCCCGAGGCGATATTCTTCGCTCTCCTTCAAGCAACGGGCGGCATCGATCAGGGCGCCGATAGCGATTGTCCCGAGGACAATAAAAACCAGGATCAGAAGCAACAATGCTGCGACCAGACCGAGTATAATCAATGGTGTGAAAAAGTCGAGATTGAAGCGATCGAGGTTCCATTTGGTGAAATTCCAGTCGCTGTCGTCGGGTATGAAATTGAAGATATTGCTGATGGTGCTGCTGCCCGAGAGGAGAAATCCCAAAATCCACAGCGATTTGTATTTCCAGGCCTGTTTAAACCCGGTACTTATGATTTTTCCGAATTCCATATGGCTATCTTTCTATTTTTTTGCAGCGAAGTCAAATAAAATTACGGCGCGCAGTCTATTGTCGGCAATTGCTATACCGCTGTTTGGCCGGATTATTCAGCAGCAGCAGAGCTGGGCGGGATCGGCGGCGGTGCTGAGCGGGCACTGCGGACAATAATTGCCCCAAGCAGGATCAGCGCACCGCCGATCCATTCAATTGCCGCCGGGACCGAGGCCAATAAAATAAAGCCGGCAGTGGCGGTGATTAATGGTTGTGTTTGATTGATCAAAACGGTTCGCGACAGCGAGTTTCGGCGGATGGCCAGAATATAAAACGTTCGACCCAGAACCGGGGCCAGCAATGCGGTTATTGCCACCATGCCGGCGGTGTTGAGATCCGGGGGAATAAATGATTTCCCGCGCAGAATGATAATGACCGCAAAGCAGGGGATCATCAACAGGTTGCGATAGAATAAGAACAGCATCGGCCGGATATCGGCGATCTTTGATTTCAACGCAATTTCCGCGCCGGAAAACAGAAGCGCCGAGAGGAGCATGAGCGTCACTCCCCGTGATACTGCCGCGCCACCGGTGAACTTCAACAGGACGATACCCGACAGGGCGACTATGCCGCCGATAATTTCAAAACGATTCAGTCGTTCCTTGAGAATGATAATGGCGAAGATAATTGTTACCAAGATTTTAATGCGTGACAAAAACGACTGGGTGGCCGGTTCCAGATAGGCCAGGGCGGTCCAGGAAAAAAATATAGCTATAGAAAAAACAACTGACAAACGGGTAATCAGCCAGAATTGGCGGGCCGTGACCTGGCCGACAATAGTCCGTTGCCTGGCCAGAATCAATGGCGGCAGCGACCAGCCGAAGGCAAAGACAAAGAGGTAGAACGTGAGTGTTTCCGACGAAATGATGCCAACCGCCACTTTGGCCGGGATGATCGCCAGACCGGTCACGACAGCGGTAGCAAAGGCGAATATGTCGCCCCAGGCTGTCTTTGACATAGCTGTTAATATAGCGCTTTCTCAGCGCCCGGCAATAACCTGCTGCCAATATGTCAACTTATTTTACCATTGAATTGACACCCGGTCGGTTTTATGATATTTTCTTCGTTCCCGTATTCCGGGCAATAGATAAAAGACTAAGATTTTGATCATAATGGCCTTTGGAAACCATTGTGGATTCGTATCTTCATGCAATTGACTGACAACGAAAAATTTCATCAGGCGCCGATATCGGTGAGGTTTTGCATTCATGGAAAAATTTGACCTGGTTGTCATCGGTTCCGGTCCGGCCGGCGAGAAGGCCGCCATTCAGGCCGCCAAATTTCGAAAAAAGGTAGCGGTTATTGAAGCGCGGGGAGTTGTGGGAGGCGTCTGCGTGCATACCGGTACGCTGCCGTCGAAAACGTTGCGCGAAACAGTTCTCTACCTGGCCGGACTCAAGCAGCGCTCGGTCTATGGTGTTGTCTGCAGCCTGAAAAGCAATGTTACTGTTGCCGAGTTGATGTATCGCACCGAACATGTCATCCAGAAAGAACTCGAGATTATCCAGAACAAATTGATGCGCAACGGCATCAATGTCATTGGCGGCCAGGGTCGCATTGCCTCACCCACCCAGGTCAGTGTATCCGACAAAGAGGGTGTCTCCCGGACCTTTGAAAGTGAAGCTATAATTATTTCGACCGGATCAAGGCCGTATCGGCCGCCGGGAATCGATTTTGAAGATCCCCATATTTTCGATGGCGAGTCTATTCTCGGTCTTGACCGCATTCCCAAATCAATGATTATCGTCGGCGGCGGTGTTATTGGCTGTGAATGGGCCTGTATTTTCGCCAATCTCGGTGTGAAAATCACATTGATTGATTCCCGCGAACGGCTCATGCCCCATCTTGATGAAGAGATTTCCAATACGTTGACCTACCTGATGCGCAAATCACGGATGAAAGTCATTCTCGGCGATAAGCTTGAAGCGATGGAAGTCAGGGATGATCTGGTGCATATATCGTCGATATCAGGACGGAAAATCGTAGCCGAAAAAATTCTTTACGCCACCGGCCGTATCGGCAATACTGACAGCTTGGGGCTTGCCGAGATCGGGATTGAAACCAATGAGCGGCAGTTGATTAAAGTTGACGAAAATTTCCATACGGGAGTCGGCAAAATCTATGCGGTCGGGGATGTCATCGGGTTTCCATCGCTGGCGTCGGTATCCCAGGATCAGGGGCGTTTGGCCACGCGACATGCCTTTGGCCATCAGACAACCCGTTTGAACACCCTGCTGCCCTATGGTATTTTCACGATTCCGGAAGTCTCGATTGTCGGTGAGACCGAGGAATCATTGACGGCCAAGGGATTGCCCTATGAAACCGGAGTCGCCCGTTTTTATGAACTGGCCCGGGGTCAGATTGCGGGGGATCATGACGGTATGCTTAAACTGATATTCTGTCCGCATACCAAGAAACTCTATGGCGTGCATGTGATCGGCGAACGGGCGGCTGATATGATTCACATCGGCCAGGCGGTGATATCATTCGGGGGGACAATCGATTACTTTATCGATACGGTCTTTAATTTCCCGACCATGTCTGAGGCATATAAAGTGGCGGCACTCAATGGCTTAAACAGTATTCAGTGAGTCTTTTTTTTAATCTTATCAACATTTAACAAAACTTTAGCTTTGCACGATCGCGATTGTTGTGCATATTATACCTGCATTTGTAAGAGGCGGTAGGCAAAGAGCACCGGAGAGAGCGGAATGCAGCTTGACCCGGATGAAACGATATACTTTTTTGATTTTGTGGACGCATGTCCAGGGAGTTGATTATGCCGGGGAGCAAGCTGTACGTCGGCAATTTGAAGTATTCTGTCACCAACGAAGAAATCCAGGACTTGTTTTCAAGTCATGGCGTCGTCAAAAGCATCAATGTGATCGAGGGCAAGGGTTTCGGCTTTGTCGAGTTTGAGGATGACGCGGCTGCCGAGGCTGCCCGTGAAGCTCTCGATGGCCAGGACTTTCAGGGCCGCACCCTGCGTGTCAATGAAGCACATCCCCAGAAAAGCGGCGGTGGCGGCGGTGGTGGTCGCGGTGGTGGTCGCCGTGATGGCGGCGGCGGCGGTGGTCGCCGTGATGGCGGCGGTGGCGGTGGTCGCGGGCGCAGAGAACGCCGCGATGACGATAGTCCCCCGCATCGCAACAAACGCTTCTAACGATCGGGTTATGTCGCCAGGTTTGGCCGGCTCAATGAGTTAGTCGCTTCTGTTTTCCCCCTGCATATACTGGTCGGAAAAAATGGGGTGAGTTGTGCCCGGTGAGTTCACTCACTTTGATACCGTCATGACACGCCGGCGAACTTATTCCGCGCTGCTTTCAGCTGTTTCAAGATACCTTTTGCTTCGGGCGCAATCCAGCCGTATATTACAGGCTTGCCCGCCAATGGAACTGTCTGCGGTGGACACTGTTGTGAGATGTGATAGACACGGCTGAAAACCGGATTTAAGTTATTAGAATAGATCGCCCGGGCGGGTGAGAAACACGTATTGACCTAAGCGGCATCGGAATAATGCACAATGGCTGAATCGCAATACCTTTTTATCAAGGGCGCGCGGGAACACAATCTTAAAAACATCGATGTCAAAATTCCGCGCAATAAATTAACGGTTATCACCGGGCTGTCGGGCTCGGGGAAATCATCGCTGGCCTTTGATACGATCTACGCTGAGGGCCAGCGACGGTATGTGGAATCATTGTCGGCCTACGCCCGTCAGTTTCTCGGGCTGATGGAAAAGCCCGATGTTGATTATATCGAGGGTCTCTCGCCCGCGATTTCTATCGAACAGCGTTCCACGTCAAAAAACCCTCGTTCGACGGTCGGCACAGTGACCGAGATCTACGATTATCTCCGTCTGCTGTTCGCCCGTGTCGGCGCCCCGCATTGTTACAATTGCGGCAAGCCGATTACCCAGCAGTCGGCCAGTCAGATTGTCGATTCGGTCATGGCCTTCGACGAGGGCACCCGTCTGGTTATCCTGGCGCCGCTGGTCCGTGGCCGCAAGGGGGAGCATCGCGACATTATCGATGATGCCCGCCGTCAGGGATACATTCGGCTTCGGATCAACGGTCAGGTGTATGAAATCGAGGATGAGATCGACCTTGATAAGAAAAAGAAGCATACGATTGAGGCGGTGGTGGATCGTCTTAAAGTCCGGCCCAAATCGCAGCGCCGTCTGGCTGATTCGATCGAAACCGCGCTGAGGGCGGCCGGCGGGACAGTTATTATCGAGGCCGATGGCAAAGAATATCTCTTCTCCGAACAATATGCCTGCTTGAACTGCAATATCTCCTATGAAGAACCGACGCCGCAGTTGTTCTCTTTTAATTCGCCTCATGGTGCCTGTCAGAAATGCAGCGGGCTGGGCAGTGAAATGAAAGTCGATCCCGACCTGGTCATTCCGGATTCATCGAAATCTATTCTCCAGGGCGCGATTGTGCCGTGGGCCTCGGATACCGCCAACTGGTATCGCTATTTGATTCGCGGCCTGGCCGAACATTACAATTTCAAATTATCGACGCCATATGGGAAGCTGGCCAAAAAGGTGCAGGAGGTGATTCTCTTTGGTTCCGGACGTGAGAAAATCAAATTCGAATATGAGCACGCCAATCGCAAGGGCTCAGGTACATATGAGACGAGGTTCGAGGGGGTCGTGCCGCATCTCGAACGGCGTTACCGTCAGACGGAATCCGATGGCATTCGCAACTGGATCGAGGGTTTCATGTCAATTTCGACCTGTCCCGAATGCAGCGGCACTCGTTTGCGCCCGGAAGCATTGTCGGTGTTGATAGACGGTTACAATATCTATCGCGTTACCGAGATGTCGACCAAGCAGGCCAAGCAGTTTTTTGATGATATCAAGCTGACCCGGACCCAGGAATTGATTGCCCGGCAGATTCTCAAAGAGATTCGCGAACGACTCGGATTTCTGGTCAATGTCGGGCTTGATTATCTGACTTTGGCGCGCTCGTCATCGACCCTGTCCGGCGGCGAAGCGCAGCGGATCCGTCTGGCCACCCAGATCGGTTCGCGGCTGGTAGGAGTATTGTATATCCTTGATGAGCCCTCGATCGGTTTACATCAGCGGGATAATCATCGGTTGCTGGCAACTCTTACTGAGTTGCGTGATCTGGGTAATACCGTGCTGGTGGTGGAGCATGACAGAGATACGATTCTCGCAGCCGATTATGTGCTTGATCTTGGTCCCGGGGCGGGTAATCAGGGCGGCGAAGTGATTGCCGAGGGTACGCCGACCAAAATCCGGCGCAGCCCCAAATCAATTACCGGCAAGTTCTTATCCGGCAAGCGTGAGATTCCCCTCCCCGCCACACGGCGCAATGGCAACGGTGCTCGCCTGACCCTGCGGAAGGCGGCGGGCAATAATTTGAAGAACGTAAATGTCGATATTCCGCTGGGCGTGTTTATCTGCGTGACCGGGGTATCGGGGTCGGGGAAATCGACACTAATCAATGAGACTCTGTATCCGATCCTGGCCCGAAAATTTTATAATTCGCGCAAAGCTCCGCTGGCCTATGGCGACATTTCCGGTGTCGAGCATATCGACAAGGTCATCGATATCGATCAATCGCCGATCGGGCGCACCCCCAGGTCAAACCCAGCGACGTATACCGGCGTGTTTACGCCGATTCGCGACCTCTTTTCCTCGCTGCCGGAATCCAAAGCGCGCGGGTATATGCCCGGACGGTTTTCGTTCAATGTTAAGGGCGGGCGCTGCGAATCATGTCAGGGTGATGGTATCATCAAGATCGAGATGCATTTCTTGCCGGATGTCTATGTGCCGTGTGAAGTCTGTGGCGGCAAACGGTATAATCGCGAGACACTGGAAATTACTTACAAGGGCAAGACAATCAGCGATGTGCTTGAAATGACAGTCGATGAAGCCCTGGGCTTTTTTGCCAACATTCCGGTGATCAAGCGCAAGCTGCTGACTCTCAAGAATGTTGGGCTGGGGTATATTCACCTCGGGCAGCAGGCAACGACGTTATCCGGCGGTGAGGCGCAGCGTGTGAAATTGTCGACCGAATTGTCCAAAATTGCCACCGGCAAAACTCTGTATATTCTCGATGAGCCGACCACCGGCCTGCATTTCGAGGATATCCGCATGCTTCTGGGCGTATTGCAGACACTGGTCGAGCGGGGGAATACCGTGCTGGTTATCGAACATAATCTTGATGTGGTCAAGACGGCTGATTATATTATTGATCTTGGGCCGGAGGGTGGCGATGGTGGCGGTACGATCGTGGCTACCGGTACGCCGGAGGAAGTGGTGGGGGTCAAGGCCTCCTACACCGGTCAGTTTTTGAAGAAGGAACTGGCTTCGCAACGAAATGCC
>CAZGLR010000007.1:0-55359 GCA_964526635.1 uncultured Ignavibacteriales bacterium
AAGTTTGACATAATCCCCATGACGCCATACATCGGGATAGTGATTGAAGTAGGCATCGAAGTACTTGCCGCCGTCGGGATCATTCCAGAAGAACACCGGCATAGATGGAAATGGCTCGGTGCACACCAGTTCTCCGACGCGATCGACAATACTGTTGCCGTTGTCGTCGTAAACTTCGACTTTCATCCCTAAACCGCGGCATTGAATCTGTTCACTGTGGACCGGCAGATTGGGATTACCCAGCATGAAGCATGAGATGATATCCGTCCCGCCTGATATCGACGATAACTGCATATCATTTTTTATATGAGAATACACGTAGTCGTAATTCTCCGCGGTCAGCGGCTGGCCGGTGGATAACATCACTTTGAGCGAACTTAAGTCGGCATCGTGCTTCGGTGTCAGCCTGCGTTTTTGGCACGACGCGAGGTATTTCGGACTAGTCCCGAAAACAGTGATTTTTTCTATTTCCACGGCATCCCAGAGAATCATGTCCTGCGGAGCAAACGGTGAGCCATCATACAGGAATACGGTTGCGCCCACCTGAAGTGCGCTGACCAGCCAGTTCCACATCATCCAGCCGCAGGTGGTGAAATAGAAAACGACATCATCGCGGGTGATATTGGTATGCAGGACATGTTCTTTGAAATGTTGCAGCAATGTCCCGCCGGCACCATGGACAATTCCCTTGGGCTTGCCGGTCGTCCCCGATGAATACATAATGTAGACGGGATGATCAAACGGCAACTGTTCGAATTCAATGTCGGCCGATGTATCCTCAAGGCAGTCATCATAGGATACGTACATATCATCCGTCGGCAGTTTTTTATCGCCTTTTTGACGTTTAATAATCACTCGCTCGAGACTGGATATTTGCGATGCGATCGCCCGGACACGGTCGATATGATTGAAGTGTTGGTTACCATAGTTATAGCCATCAATGCTAAAAAGAATTTTCGGTTCAATCTGACCGAATCGATTGAGAACACCATCGTTGCCGAAATCAGGCGAACACGATGACCAGAGCGCGCCGATGCTGGTGGTCGCCAGCATGGCGACGACTGTTTCGGGGGTGTTGGGCATCAGGGCGGCCACACGATCGCCGATGGTTACACCATAAGACCGCAGTGTTTTGGCCAGTGCCGCCACTTGTTGATATAATTCTCGGAAGGTCAGGTACTCGGGATTGGCGCCCTCGCGCCAGTGGATAACTGCGATGTGATCATCGCGATACCGCAGCAGGTTTTCGGCGAAATTGAGTTTTGCGCCCGGAAACCATTTTGCACCCGGCATATTATTGTTGGCCAGGACAGCGGCGTAGCCCTGGGAATGGACAATATCGGCATAATTCCATATCGCTTCCCAGAATGAATCGATATGCTCAACCGACCAGCGGTAAAGGTTATCATAGGAATTGAAATCCCGCCCGGTATTTTTACTCAACCATGACGAGAAATGGGTCAGTCGAGATGATGCGATCTGATCGCGAGTCGGTTGCCAGAATGGTTGAAGAGCCATAATATCCGGTGCAATTACACGTGAGTTGTTGTCACCTATTTATCATCGGGGATCAGCAAACGCAGGGCGTTCCAGGCAAAATCAATATCACCGGCAGCGATGGCCGATGATACCGTTAGCAGAATGCACGCTTCAAACAACTCACCCGCGGTAGCCAGGGCCATTGCATACATCCTGCGATAGTCATTTACAGCCGCAAGATCGGCAAATTCTTCTCTGGAGAATTTCACCGGATCGAATTGTCTGCGCTGCTGTTCGGCATCGGCGGTCGCCGGCATGGTTGTTTTACCGGCAAGTTGCGCCAGTTGATTCCCCGTTAAGATATCTGAATTCAAAGCGACTACGGGTAGATTATCGAATCCCATACCGACCGGTTTGGAGGGTTTGGGAATAGCGAAGACAGCATCGCCGGACGCCCTGGCGTACAACGGCCCACCCATGCGGCCGACGAGGTCGATTCGATCCGACTGGATAATGCCATCTTCCATAATATGTTCAGCAATGTGAAAACGCACAACCTCGCAAAGGGCCAGATTGCCGGCTCCGGGATTATTGCTGAGGGAAATCATTTCTTTGAGACGGCATTCCATTTGAAATGGCGACTCGGCCACC
Organism: uncultured Ignavibacteriales bacterium; assembly: GCA_964526635.1. Lineage (GTDB taxonomy): Bacteria > Zixibacteria > MSB-5A5 > GN15 > JAAZOE01 > CAZGLR01. The sequence goes on from CAZGLR010000007.1 coordinate 2,131, forward strand.
CGATACGGCTTGACGATATCCGATGTCACCGGAGTCAATCCTGATTTGACGAATTCATCGACATGCTTCTCATAATCCGAAGACGCCAGTGAGATCTGATGGACCATGTCGTATGTCACCGCCTGGATGACACATTCTCTGGTCGCCACGAGATTGTTAAAACTATCTTTGACCGTGTTGTCACGAATGCGTCGCGATGCCGAAAAAATAACCAGCGGCGGATCGGCGCTAAAGGCGTTGAAGAATGAAAACGGCGATAAATTCGGGATGCCGTCTGCCGACATCGTCGATACCAGCGCAATCGGCCGCGGCCCGACGCCACCCAGCAGGTAACCGTGGACACGAGCAGTTTCGACTTCTTTGGGATCGATATGGATCATCGGTCGATCCTGCCTCGCATGCCGCCCTGAGGTCCCTGATTTCGTTTCACTGACCATTAGATATTCTTCTTTCGTGCCAGAATCGAACGGGATTCGGATGATTTGACAATCGTATGAGTCAATATCCCAAGTCCTGCGATTTCCAGTTTGATTTCGTCGCCATCCTTAAGCCAGACCGGTTCATATGTTTCGCCGCGTTCTTTGGCTTCCAGAGTGCGGGTACCATTGAGTTCAAGATAACACCCGGTACCGACCGTCCCGGAACCGATAACATCACCGGGATAAATATTGACGCCATAACTGACACGCTCGATAATTTCGGCGAAGGTCCAGTTCATATCAGACATATTGCCATCGGAAATCTGGGTGCCATTGTGCCATGCCGCCATATGGAGGTCGTACTTGTCACCATCGGGCGTGCTTTGTTTGTAGTGCTCGAGTTCATCGGTGGTCACCAGCCATGGCCCGATCGCAGTTGCGAAATCTTTCCCTTTGGCCGGGCCAAGGTTCAGTTTCATCTCTTCCATCTGGAGTTGCCGCGCAGAAAAATCATTCATGATAGTATACCCGGCTATATACTGGTCAGCGTCTTTTGCCGAGATATTACGGCCGTGTTTTCCGATGACAATGGCGGCTTCCAGCTCGAAATCGAGTTTTAGGAGGTGGTCATCCTCGACTACCAACTCGCCACCACCGACAATGCTGTTGTGATTGGTAAAATAGAATATCGGAAACTGATCGAATTCCGGGATCATATCAACACCACGATTACGGCGCGCGGTGGCGACATGCTGCCGGAAGGCGTAGGCATCGCGGCACGATGGCGGCCGCGGCACCGGCGCCAGCAAAACAAGATCATCCGGCGCGATGACATCGCCGGCTGAGCCGGCCTCAATCGCCTGCTGAATTTGCCGGGCCGTTTCGAGGTGCTTCTCACCGCCCTCAAGCAGCGCGATCATCGTTGGCGGAAGCTTACGTGACTGCTTTTCCGCTTCTTTATTGAGATCGTAAATGCGACCGTCGTGGAACAAACCAATCCGTTCCTGTTTATCCATTTTATTCAGGTATGTCACCAGTTTCATGAGTCTCAAGTCTCCATATTCAATATCTAAATGTCAGCAGAGTCCGGTTGCCGTTTCCGCTTATCTATTCCAGCCAGGAGCGGATATAGTTTTCATCCATAGTATCTTTTACATTCAGCGTCGGCTTCAATGGTGCAAACGTATCGATCATGACGGCATATTCATCGGTACCTCTGGCGCCAATCGAGGCCTCGGTTTTGCCCGGCTGGGGGCCATGGGGCATCCCGCCCGGATGCAGTGTTATCGAACTGACTTTCACGCCCTTGCGTGACATGAAGTCGCCCTCGACGTAGTACAGTACTTCATCACTGTCGATATTGGAATGGACATATGGCGCCGGGATAGCTTTTTCGTGGAAATCATATGGCCTCGGCACAAAATTGCAGAGTACGAAACCCTCGGTCTTGAAAGCCAGGTGGATGGGCGGCGGCAGATGGATCCGTCCGACTTTAGCATGGTAGTCTTTGATATTGAAGGCATACGGATACAGATAGCCATCCCATCCGACCACATCAAAGGGATGATGATCCATGATATGCTCGAAACAGCGATCGCCGGCCTTGACGATAATACTGAAATCGCCTTTATCGCCTCTCGCCTCTTCGAATACCGGTAGAATAAAGTCGCGCTCCGAATATGGTGCATGTTCTTCGAACTGGCCATATTCATTCCGGAAATGGCGCGGGATTTCAAAGGCCGTACTCGATTCAACAATCAGCAAGTAATTGTTGTCGAAATTGTCGAACTCCATGCGGTAGGTCACGGATCGCGGAATTAGAATCTGGTCACCCGGTGCAAATGGTATCACGCCGAATTCGCTGTACAGGTTTCCGCTGCCATAATGCACGAAAATATATTCCGAGGCATGGGCATTGCGATAGAAACGGTCTGAGTTCTCGGTGACTTGAGCGGTACCGATCGTGCAGTTGTTATTGTACAGAAAGACATTCCGCGAGGTGATGTAATCGCCCGATGACTCCTTGTGATCGGTATGAAAATGGTAGGGCACCAACGGCGCGTTGGTCCAGACCGGAATCTCATTGAATTTGATCGCCTCGATGTTTTTCAATGCTGTCGGCATATGAATATGATATTTAGTCGAGTATATTCCGGAAAAACCCTTGCTGGAGAATAACTCCTCGCGATACAACGATTTGCCATCGGGTTTATAAAACGTCGTGTGCTTCACTTTCGGGACGTCGCCGAGTTTATGGTAAAATGGCATAGGTGTTTCCCTTTTCCGTTTACGTTCGTCTTCCTCTTCGTGGCCGGTTATAAAGATGCTGTCTTAACACGGCGGCATAACACCGGAATAATCACGATCCAGATTACCACGAAGCTGCTGATCGAGTTCGATCGATTCAAACAACGCCTGAAAATTACCTTTACCAAAGCCCTGAGAGTTGCCGTGACGCTGAATCAGCTCAAAGAAGAAGGTCGGGCGGTCGCCAATCGGCTTGGTAAACAGCTGCAGCAGGTACCCCTCGCTTTCCTTATCGCACAAGATACGCTGTTTTTGGAGGTCGTCGATATCTTCTTTAAGGTTAAGATCACCGCGCTTGCGGAGGGCATCATAGTACGTATCCGGAACTTCCAGGAATACAATACCGTTTTTGCGCATCGCCGCGACCGTCTTGATGATATTGTCAGTCTTGATAGCGATATGCTGCACCCCGGAGCCATTGTACTGATCGATATATTCCTCAATCTGCGATTTTTTGAGGCCCTCGAACGGTTCATTGATCGGGTTGCGGATTTTGCTGTCTTTGGTGCGAACGACTTTTGACAGCAGCGCGGAATACTTGGTGCCGATATCGCCGGCCTTGAAATCGACGAATGTCTCGAAATTCATTGTTTTGTTGAAATATTCCGCCCAGAGATTCATTTCATTTTCTCGAACATTGCCGACAATGTGGTCAATTCCGACAATGCCGGTATCTTCATGCTCCAGTTCGATCTTCTGCAATGGCTCGCAGAAGTCCGGCATGAAGATGTGCTTATAGTTGTCACGATTGATATAGACCAGTTCGGTATCATCATAAAGTCGAATCGCAGCTTCCGTGATATAGCCATGGTGATTTTCAATTTTGTTCGGTTTACGGACCATAACCGCGCCATTTTGAGTGGCATGCTTGAAGGCGGTATCGACATCATCGACTTCCACGGCCCAGCGCTTGACACCGTCGCCATGAAGCGAAACAAAGTCACGGACACCATAATCACTCGGCTGCACGGCCGAGGTGATGACGAATTTCAGATCATTTTTGGTAAGCAGGTAGGAGACGCGTTCGCGGACGCCGGTTTCGGGGCCGCGATACCCGGTGATATCCATGCCGAGGCCTTTGGCGTACCAGTAGGCGACCATTTTGGCGGACCCGACATAGAATTCCACATAATCATAACCGCGAATACCCATAACATCATTAGACATGTATATCACCTCGTTGAGTTGTCATGATTTACTTACTGATTGTAACAGCGCCATGGGCGCATTGTTTCCAGGCAGTGTCTAAAATATGGACATGATTGGTCCAAGTCAACTGATTTTAGCTATTCTGGTCTGCGATGGCGGGAATGGAGCCCTATACTTCATCTTATATAAAGTTCTTATCGGACTGCTCACAAATCACGTACCACTTGGCGCGCTGGGAAAAACAGTGCCGGAGAAAGTCAATTTTTACCGCTGCAAGAACCCAGGAGATTTCATACCACCGGCACAGGGATAGCCATATATCCGGCGGTTTTGTAATTCAATGGAATCATTTCCCTCACCAATACCGCCATGCAGCGGAGGCATTACACACCTATACTCACACTCTGGAGGCGTCGATGTCCCGTCGCAATATCAGCATTATGTGCCTGGCTGTCTTTTCGATGATGGTTCTTTGTGTACCTTCGGGAAGAGCGACTATCCATGAAATCGTGGTGGGCGATTATTTCTTTACACCATCTAACACCGAGGTCCAACCGGGCGATACCGTACGCTGGATTCGAATATCCGGTACGCATACAACCACATCGGAGCCATCATCACCCAAGAGCTGGGATTCGGGGCTCTTCGGCAGCAGCTTTGACCTTGTCTTTACTGAATCTGATGGCCCCGGGCCGTTTCCTTATTATTGCAAGATACATCCGACTCTAATGAAAGATACGATCTTCATGGACCGGCCGCCGGATACGGTGACGGCCTTCGGCTTTCAAAGTATTTCGCTGGGTGATGCGGTTCTTGAACTCGACGGTGAGCGTCTTGTTATATGGAATATTGAGCTGTCCGGAGACGATGGTGTCAGCTTCGATCTGAGCGATACTACCGCTGTCCGGTGGGGATGTCACTGGGAAAATATCCAACTCTGTTCGCCGACCGGCGCGAGTATTAAAGTGACGGCGTTTGGCGAGGATGGTACCGGCGATTCAGAAATCGGCGCCGGCTTAATGATTCAAAATGTGGCAAGTGACTGGGAAGTTTCGGCCGATTTTTCGGCTATCGGCGCTAATACACAGACAGTACTGGTCTTGAATGGTGCAACTGTCGTGGCGAGCGCCAGCGATCATGCCGGTATCGCCGCGATCGCGTCCGGACCACCGAACAACTGGCATTGGGCTGTTGAAGATGGCTCTGAAAACAGGTACGGATGCGCCGGGACCTGGGACGTACCGGTTGAGATTATTATTCCCGGTACTTCCATCGGCCCGGTGATGGGCAATGCGGTGGAAATCATTCCGGAGGATAACCGGATTTCCCATGCCGATATTGAACGCATAGAAATGCGTCTGACCAGTCTCGATACACTTATAATCGACTATATGCGTACCAGTGATGTTCCGGATTGCTGTGATTTGCCCGGCGATGCCTCAAACAGCAGCGGAGTAAATATCGGTGATGTTGTGTATCTCGTTAATTTATTCTTCGTCGACGGCCCCGAACCGGTATGTGCCCAGGAGGGTGATGTCAATGGCGACAGCAATGTAAATGTCGGCGATATTGTGTATCTCATCAATTATATCTTCAAACAGGGCACGCCACCGGTGTGCAGATCGCCTCTGGCCGGGATGTAAATGGCCAATTCCTCATCGGATCTCTGCGACATTTTTTACGCACGCACGCGGCCTGCCGGATTTATGACTTGACAATATGGGCCAAATAAGTATATATTTAACCTGCATCTGAGAATTACACCATTGACCAGTCAAATCGTACCGCTGCACATAAATCAGAAATTTCGGGACATCGGAACCGGTGATAACAAGGGCTTCCGATGTCACGCGTGTTTGAGTTGTTTTCACAATCGCCAAAGCCGCCAGGCAGCGGAAAAACCTATACTACCATCAGGTATAGTCTGGAGGAATTCATGGGAAGATATGCAATGACAGCGTCTCTGGCGCTTCTTTTGATGCTGGTGTTTTTCCTGGCAGGTTTGGGCAGGGCGACTGTTCACGAAATCGAAGTGGGTAATTTTTTCTTCTCGCCGACGAATACCGTTGTGCAGCCGGGTGACACTGTACGCTGGACTCTGGTTTCCGGCACACATACGACCACCTCGGAGCCATCGTCACCGAAAAACTGGGATTCCGGCATTCTCAGCGGCAGTTTCGATCTGGTTTTCGAGGCTTCTGACGGTCCCGGACCGTTTCCCTATCTCTGTTCGATTCATCCGACAACCATGAAGGACACGATTTTCATGGATTTGCCGGGACCGGATACAGTCGATGCATTCGGGTTTCAGTGTGTATCACTGGGTCAGGCAGCGCTTGATCTCGATGCCGGAAATCTGGTTGTAAGCAATATCGGTTCATCGGGTGACGACGGTGTCAGTATTGATCTCAGCGGCGTTACCGCCCTGAGTTGGGATAGTCATTGGCTGGATATTCCATCCGGGCTGCCGACGGGAGCCGGCATCGAGGTGACAGCCATCGGTGACGATGGCATCGGGAATTCGGAAATCGGGACCGGACTGGCAGAACGAAATATTTCGGGCGACTGGGAAATATCGGCTGACTTTTCAGCCGCGGGCGCGACTACGCAGACAATCCTCGTCCTGAATGGCGGGACTATTGTTGCCAGTGAGTCGGGTCATACAGGGATCGCCGCGATAGCCGCCGGGCCCCCCAATGACTGGCACTGGGAAGTTGAAGCCGGAACAAAAATCATGCACGGCTGCACCGCTACCTGGGATATCCCGGTCGAAATCACAATTCCGGGCATCACAACGGGTCCGGTGATGGGTGATGAGGTGGAGATGATCCCGGAAGACAACACCACCTCGCATGTTGATATTGAAATTGTTGAAATGCGTCTGACCAGTGTTGATCCGATAACAATCGACAATCTTCAGACCAGTGATGTGCTGGATTGCTGCGATACCCCCGGCGATGCCACCAATGACGGCAGTGTCAATGTCGGCGATGCCGTCCTTGTGATCAACTTTGTCTTCAAAGGCGGACCCGCTCCGGCATGTCAGCAGGAGGGTGATGCCAATGGCGATAATGACCTGAATGTCGGCGATGGTGTTTATATTATCAATTTCGTCTTCAAGGGCGGACCATCACCGATATGCGGGCCATAAGGTGAGCGTGAATTACACTCTATTCTCTCTTACCACCACTACAACGCACACCCCGCAATATTCGGGGTGTGCGTTTTTTTTACCATTCCAGATTTTCCAGGGCAAGGCGGAGCCGGCCGGCATTTCTGAACTTCTTTTTGATCAGGGTATGTCTACGGCCGCAGACAATTTGCCGTATTTCATGGCCGGCTGAGCGGTAACCATTTTTGCCACCGATAACTTCATAAAGCAGCGATATGAGATCGTAGACATCGTATTGTATCTTATCGCGCGTCGCCCGCCCCAGATCGAAGAAATCGAGCAGATGGACTTCGAAACCCAGACCAACCCGTTTGACGAAAATGTTGTCGGCGTGTATGTCACCGTGGTACTCGCCTTTGAAATGGATCGGTTCTATACCCTGGACCAGGGCATAAAGCAGGTGCAGGGCGGCAAATGGCGTCAGTTTTCGATTCGGCTGGCGATTGAGGAAGGTCGATAACATCTCGCCATCGGCCAGATCCGACACCAGCAGCTCGACTTGTTCCTTGCCGACACGGGCGATATCCCGATGATGATACTGCGTGATAATCGAGCACTGCCGAAGACGATACATTTTATGCGTGTATTGTTTAAGCTGGCGATCGGAAAGGCGGTGCCCTTCGTAAAATATTTTGGCCGGCCGCATGATACCGGTACGGCGTTCTTCAACCTTGTAGACTTCGCCCTCCCATCCGGCGCCGAGGAAATCGATAATAAAATAATTGCGTCCCAGTGTCATCCCGGGCTTGAGCTTATAATGCTGAATCGGCACGGTACCTTAATCCTCTTCAATTCTGTTGGTTGGGTAATATACAACTTTCAGGCAGCGGGAAAGCCAGATTTTCTTGTCGGCCTGTCGGTTTGGCGGGATAATTTGTGGTACATACGTTTCAGCTGTTACCAAATGCATGGAGATTATTATTAGACTTCCCGGGTATTTTACAGGAGGGGAGAATACTATCATATCCTCCCCACCAAGCGGACGAACTACACTACAGCGAAATTTGAATGCCGGCATAGACTATGCGACCATAAACCGGTGCATACATGAAGGCAGCATCATCTATGTGTTTTACTTCCTGGGTATAACCGGTCAGGTTTTTGGCGCCGACATACAGCAGGTACCGTTCGAATATGGTCTTGCTGATTTTGGCGTTGAAAAGGACAAATGATTCGGTCTCGTGGATTTTGACATCGGCGGGATCAGCCGGTTCGGTTAAGTCAATGTACTGTTTACCCTTATAGTCAGCGCCCGCAACCAGCTTCCAGGTTCCGAGCGAATACTCGGATTTCAAGCCGCCTGATACCTGCGGAAAGCGGGTAATATTGCGACTGATTTCTTCATAGGGCGTCCCAACCCAGTCGGCGCGCGGATTGGCATATTTACCCTCGAACACTTCCAGACGGCCTCCAAGACCGAAACCCTCGGCGATTTCTATCGAACCACTGAACTCTGCACCCATAACATAGGCATTGTCGATATTGCGCCATTCATAGGTATAGCCGAGATCGGCAACATTCTGGTCGGCTTCGACGAACGCGATGGCGTCTTTCAGTTCGGTGCGATACAGATTAAGTGTGGCGGTAAATGTTTCAGCGGTATAATCGGCTGTAATGGAGTAGCTGAACGATTTCTCGGGCTTCAAGGTGCCGCCCTTATACACGCGCGGTGAACCGCTGCAGAGGTGAAGATCCTCAGAAAAACCATAGGGTACCCGAAAACCGCTGCCGATTGAACTGCGCAGGACGAATTCATCGGTCGCTTTGTACTTGAGCGAGAAGCGCGGGTTGAGAGCCGATTCTTCATATTCCAGCGGCTCAAGCCCCTGCGGCAGAACATCGCCGGAACCACGGAATTCGTCTTCGGAAGTATGATAATCGAACCGGAGGCCTGCCACCGCTTCCAGTTTGCCAGCCAGTTTGAGTTCATCCTGGATAAAAGCGCCGATTTCATACGCCTGCTTGGTTGAATTGGAGGTATATGGTTCCTGGGTATCGATATCGAGATACATACCGCTTTCGTCAAGTTTGTTATAGGAAACCTGTGCCCCCAGTAAAAGCCTGTGCCGGGAACCGATCGGCTTGTTCCAATTGAGATTACCGATAATGAACTGTTCTTCAGCGACATACGGCCGCAGCAGGTCGACCGGCGGGGTTTCGCCATAGGCCTCCTCATAATCGCTCAGGAAGGTGTCATTGGTGGCATCACGTTTTTGACCGCTAAGGGCAAGGCTGGTTTGTAATTCTGAACCGTCGGCCAGCCAGATGTGATATTCCATCTGCCCTGAATAACGGTCTGTATCGATTTTTTCGGTCGCCGGCGCAAACGGGTTTTCGAATAGATTATCGATCGCCCATCCACCGGCCCGGCTTTCCGACATTAACCGACCCCGAATGGCCAGCCGGTCGACCGCGAAAACGTCGTCGAGAAAGAAATTAAATCCTGCATTTTTGTTGGAGGCACGAACCCGATCGAGCCAGCCATCGGGATTATCTACACCGCCTTCGGCGTTGACGTCGCCGGTTTCGTCGAGTTCATCCTGCTCGCTTTGCTGCGCGAAAAGGAAAATACCCATGTTATCGCGACGGGCGCTGGCGGTGAAATCATAGCGGTTAGTGCCGTGTTCACCAAATTCGATGCCGACTTTACCTTCCGTCTTTTGGGGTATTGCGGAAACAATATTAATCGCACCGGCGACGGCACTGCTGCCATAGAGCGCCGAACCCGCCCCCTTGACAATCTCGATCTGCGCCACTTCGGCGGTACTCATCTGCTGGAGACCATAGACTGCCGCCAATCCGGAATAAATCGGCTGACCGTCAATGAGCACCTGGGTATGATCGCCGCCAAGGCCCTGCATGCGAAGGATACTGAAATTACACCCCTGACACTGCTGCTCGACATTGATACCGGATTCCCCCTCGAGAGCTTCAAAGATGGTGGCGGCACCCTTATCATCTATGACTGACTTGCTGATGACTTCAGTAAACACGGGCACCTCTTTGACATATCGCGGGGTTTTGGTGCCGGTCACAACAACCGCACCAGCATCGACATGCGATGGCGCAAGTTCAGCGGTAACTTCATGCCGTCCGGCGGACTGTATGGTTACCTCGATATGCTCGGCCTTATATCCAACAGCAGACACTATGAAATGATACGTCCCTGAGGCGATACGGGTCATCTCAAAGGTACCGGTGGTGTCTGCGACAGCACCGCGGCCGGTTCCCTCGATTTGAATTGAGGCAAATGGTATTACATCACCGGTCGACTTATCCGTTATGGTGCCGGTAATCATGCCGGTTGCGGCTGAGATCGTACCGATCGCCAGGATGACGATCGCACATATGATGGCATTAACTCTATACATCTGGTCAACTCCTCGATTTACGTTATGGCCGGATCACAATCCGACTCGTGGCAAAAACAAAGCTGTCAGGAGTTGACCGCAGGCGGGCTGCGATCATTGAGGACACCGGTTGCGAGATAGCTAAAGACTCCCTCTTCGGTGATATCAATGAAATAAAGCAATGATGTGATTACGACCGGTAAAACTCCGAAATCAAGCTGAGTAATCTTGATCAGGTTTCCCAGTGCGCTCAGGAAAGTAAACTCGCGTTTAGTGTGATGATGTGTGCCTTTGTGAGAAGCGTCGATGGGATGGCTGTGGACAACCACGCGGCCATCGGCCAGAATATGGAGATGCAGGCCGGAGAAATAGGCGGCTTCGAAACTGATAATCGCTGCGATCAGCATGAACGCCAGAGCCATAATCGGTGCCGGCGTCCCAACTTTTTTTGACCGAGCGTTCACTTTGTCTCCGCCTAATTGAAAATGATTATCATTATCAGTTGACGGCAAATAGTATAAATTTGCCTGTGATGTCAAGCGCTTTATGTGATATTTTTCACTTTTTCCAAAAATCTTCTCAAGACGTCTTTGATCGGCACTTCGATGGCCAATCAAGGCAGGTATAGCTCAGGTGATTTAATCGGCTTTGCGACAACAATTTACAAACCCTAACGTGGAGGTAAAACCGGACAGGGCGCCTGTTATGTACTAATAGTCTTAAGGTGGGTAAAGGTATCATCATTACACGATGACATACTTTATCAATAATAGAGTCATAGGGTTATATTTATGTCAGGCATAAAAAAGCCCGGTCAGGGCCGGGCCGGTGATGCGGTAGTGCTACTCCCCGGATAGGTGAGATATAGGGTTCTGAGTTTGCGTGTGTGCAATACAATGGTACCTAAATTACTAATCCTTACCACCCGCTCTATTCTGCCTGAGATCTGGACTCGGCACGGTTGCGGCGGCGATCAATCCAAACAATGCCCAGGCCGATAATCCACACCGGCGCGGTCACCGACGCCACTGAGAGAGCGTGTTTATCGAAGATACCAGAGGGTGTCGGCAGCAGGCCAAAATGGAATTCGTCGCGGGTGACAGTCTCGGTAGTCCTTTCGCCATCGTAGAATCCGGCCGCCGCCAGAGGATCATCGGATTCAGGCACAGTTTCAACCTGCTCGACCACCTGGAATTTGGTGTACCAATCGCCTCCGGTTGCCTGCCACATGATGACAGCTCCCAGGGTAATCAGGGCTACTGTGAGAAGTGTAAATTTACTTGTGCGTTTCATTATTACCACCTCTTTCTTTTAGTCTTCTTCGCTCATACTATCCATGGCGCAGCGGAACCCAACGTTATTAAAAGCATGGTCTGGCGGGCTGGCGCCGCGATAATGGGTTGAATAGGCACCGCAATAATTGGGGCTGCAAAACCAGCTGCCGCCGCGGGCAACGCGGTTCTCACCGGTAGCCGGACCCTGCGGATTTTCCATCGGTGAACGGTCGTAATAATCGGCGGCATACCAGTCGGAGGTCCATTCCCAGGCATTACCAAGCATATCGTGCATACCCATGGCGTTGGCGTCGAAGGTTCCTACGGGCGCCGTATAGAAAAAACCATCATCGAGTTTGTTGGTCAACGGCCAGTGACCCTCCCAGACATTAGCCTCGATTTCGGCGATGTAATTACTGTTTGCTGACGAGTGATGATCCCTATGGTCACTGTGGCTCTTGGCCGACGGTGACCGGTCGGACGCCGACATAACATACGCTTCAGCCGAATGGCGACCATGGGAGCCATGGCCATCGGTATCAGCGATAAAGTGACCATGCACTCCTCCGCGGGCGGCATATTCCCATTCGGCTTCGGTTGGCAACCGCTTACCCGCCCATTCGGCATAGGCGGCGGCATCGTGCCAACTGACACACACAACCGGGTGATCCATTTTATCAGCAATTGACGACCCTGGTCCCTGGGGATGGCGCCAGTCGGTATCCTCGGCATACTGCCAGTCCGATTGGCCGTCGAAATACGCCCAGCAATGGCCCTGATGTTCGGCCGTAGTTACATAGCCGGTGGCTTCGACAAAGGCTGCGAATTCGGCATTGGTGACTTCATGGCGATCCATGTAGAAAGCGTCGATGATAACCGGATGAATCGGCATTTCGTCCTCAAAAGCACGGTCGTTGCCCATCATGAACTCTCCGGCCGGAATACGGATCATGCCATCGATGTCACTGTTCGCTGTCGATACTTGCTTTGGTCCGGCGTGAGCCAGTGTGAATGTCAACACCGCCATTGCCGCCAGCAGCATGGTACCGGTTATCGTAATCAACAGTCGGCCGGACAAGAGAGGGTTTTCGATCGCCCTCTCCTGCCTGCGGTTATGTGAGTGGTTGTAAGTCATGGCATTATCCTTTCAAACTTGTGATTAAATTCCTCTTGTTTCTGCTTTAGCGCTTGCCACCGCAGGGGTTGCACGGGTTCATCGGTTTTTTGCCACCGCAGGGGTTGCACGGATTCATAGCCTTTTTGTCACCACACGGGTTACTGGTCATAGCGCCGCCGGTATCAGCATCGGAACCAACCACACTGACTTCGACTTCGACGGTTTCACCGACTTTAGCACCAATCAAATCCATCCCTTTGGGGCCGGTAATGTTATAGTCGGCCAGGGCAATATCGAACGTGGTGCGGGCGGCCAGAAGATTGCCGGGGACGCGCTGTTTGGTGGCTTCACTTTCGACCAGATAGGTCACACGGGCCGGCACGGTCAGGGTGTTGGTGACGCCATTGAGGCTAAAGGTTCCGACCGCATCGACATTAAAGGTCTGGGCATCAGCCGATTTTTTAACCGCACGGACATTCTTCACATCGGTAATTTCGAAAACGATGTTGGGATTAGCGGCGGCACTAAGCCAGTCGGCACCAACCAAGTGTTCATCGCGCAACGGGATACCGGTATTCAGGCTGGCCACCGGTACGGTCAATTTTCCATGGCCACCTTTTTTTGGATTTTCCGGATCGAAGGTCAGATAGCCGGTGATTTTATTGGACGTACCGACAATATCCTCGAGAGGGGCGGTGCTCTTAAAGGTGACTGAATTACGGTTCATGGGATCGTCGACCTTGAACATGGTACCGTCATGGTTGGTCATTTTCATCTTCTTGCCGCCGCAGGGATTGCACGGATTATGTTGGGCAGAGACAGCTGCCGCCAGAGCCACGATCATGGCCAGGGTAATGAGAGCGTTTTTGAATGCTTTCATGGCATACTCCTTTCGAGTAACAAGTTGATCATTTTCGATATCATCTCTCGGCAGAATCCGAGATTGCCATCTTTATGCTTTACTTGTTAGTCGAGAAGGACGGGGAGATGTTACAAAATATGGATTCTTTTTATCTATTATTACTTATTTTATTGCCGCGCAACAGATTACAAAAGCAAAAACTGTTATACTGATGACGAATCGTCGTTTTCCCTCAGGCTTTTCGCGATCCTGTTTTTGGCCTGGCTGTTGAGTTTCTCGGTTTCGGTATGGTGGTCCTGATGGTGATGAGATAAATTGCGGATTAATTTAAACTGGCCGGCATTGCGGCGGCACCAGATACACATTATCAGATGCAAACGGAGTCCGAGCCGCTTCTGCCAGCTCAGCGTTTCATCCATCGCCCGCGAGGTTAGTTCGGAGACTTCCTCACAGGTCGGAAGCACCAAGTTCATCATTCTCATCATTAACTTCATACATCATACCGTCGGTTTTGCACCGTCAGGCCTCGATCCAGTTTTTCTCAAGACACCGCCGCAGCATTTTGCGGACACGGTGCAGCATAACTCTTAAATTAGTCGGTGTCACGGCCAGAACGTTACAGACGTCATCATAATTTACTTCCAATACCTCGCGCATAATATATACCCGGGCTATGCGCTCGTCGAAACTGTCGAGACACAATTGCAGGTATTTCCAGAATTGTTTTTGTTCGACCGGATCATTCGTATCAACCGACCATCGGGCCGGCCGTCGCTTCGGGTCCCATGATCCGGCATCCGGGCCATTGGCAAGATAATCCGATTCACCGATATCGGTGACATATTGGGATTGCGCAACTGTAGTTTCGCGATTGCTCTTGCGATAATGGTCGACTATTTTATTCTTCAAAATGCCGATCAACCATGTTTTCTCGGTCGATGCCCCGCTGAAAAAGTTCCGCGCTTTAAGCGCAGCCAATAAAGTTTCCTGGACCAGATCCTCGGCGACAACAGGATTGCTTACGCATTTCATGGCATAGCTATAAAGGGAGTCGCCATACTTCTCAATCCACTCAGCCGGCTCGGACAACCGAGACTGATCCGGCTTCTGCTTTGATTCAGAGTTACTCATGGCATCGTTATTCATCGAGTTCCACCCCGAGACCATCGGCAACACGGTTGACGTAGGCGTAATAGGCCGTTACCTGAACAATATCATGCAGCATTCGATCATCAAACTCCAGTGCTTTCAACGGTTCCAGTGTATCGGCGGTGACTTCCCATGGCCGCAGGGTCAGTAATTCGACAAATTCAAGGATAGTTTTATCTTCATCACTTATATCAGCTGTGCGGTAGTCCGCTGCCAATTGGTCTTTAAGGTTATCAGGTATGTTGCCGAGCGACCGCAACGCGGCCCAATGAGATTCAATTCAGTAGTGGCAATGGTTTAAAATCGAAACCATGACAGCGATCATCTCACGACGGTGTCGGGACAATGGCGATTTGCCAAACATGATCGAGCGGTATAACTGGACGTGTTGATCGAGTACTTTCGGATTGATGCCCGAGATTCGGATGATATTGGCGGGACATTTATCCCGGCCACCGTGTTTCTCATACATTTTCTGCATCTCGGAGGAACCATCATCATAAGCGATATAGTCTATATAGGCCATAGTCTCACATCTGCCGGTTGTTGATTTCCGCCTGGAGGCGACGCCGCATTATATGCATATTGTACTACATATACGGACACAACAGGTTGTCTTTTGTGGAAACAACACTATCGGCCATTAGCTTCCCAGCGAAGAGTTTAAGTATCGAAAGCGATGTTATTATGCAACCGGTTTTCCCTCGCGGTCCAGTTCTTTTCGGACTGCCGATGCTATCGTCGCGCTGGTTACCGGTTTGAGGACAAATCCTCCGGCGCCGAGCTTTTGAGCTTCCAGGACCCGATCCGATTCGGAAAAACCGGAAAGGATAATCGCCTTCTGCTCCGGATTGTATTCAAGAATACGGCGGTAGGTATCGGCGCCGTCGATTCCCCCTGGCATAACCATATCGAGCACAACCAGATCATGTGGTTCATGCCTGAGCAGTTCCACTGCCCGTTCGCCCGATTCCACAAAGGAAACGGTATAGCCCAAGCGGGTCAGCAGCTTGGACGTCACTTTGCGCTGAATGTCATCATCATCGACGATCAGTACTTTTTCATCGCCGCCGATGACGACATCCTCGTCGGTATCATCGGTTTCCTCGCGGGCAATGGGGAAATAGATGTAGAATGATGTCCCCCGGCCAACGGTACTTCTGAGGTCAAGATAACCCCGATGGTCCTTGACGACAGCATCGACCACACTTAACCCAAGGCCTGAACCACGCTTTCTGTCGGCTGTTTTGGTTGAAAAGAACGGATCAAAGATGCGCTGGATGATTTCTTCGGGGATACCGCAGCCGGTATCGGATATAGTCAGTTTTATGTATTCACCTTTGGGGACACGACCGAAAGCGATAGAGGTATCATCGGCATAGAAGTTTTCAGTTTTCAACAGAATCCGCCCGGAGCCGTGGACTGCATCTCGGGCATTGACCAGCAAATTCACGATTGTCCGGTGAATCTGGGCCGGGCCGCCCTTGATCGGCATCAGATCATCGCACAGTTTCAAATCGAAGGTAATGTGCCGGGCGTGGTCTTTCAGTTCTTTAACCGCCTGCGAGACAATGGTGTTCAGGTTAAAAACACGCTGATTATAATGCCCGCGCCGGCCCATAGTCAAAAGGTCCTGGTTGATTTCAACCATTTTTTTGGCGGCGTCTTCGATCGCATCGATATACGGAAGCACCTGATGATCAACCGACAGTTCATCACGGATAAATTCCGGGTAGGCAATTATCGGGGCCATAATGTTGTTGAAATCATGTGCAACCTGCCCGGCTATGGTACCGGCCATCTCGAGCCGCTCGGCGCGCGACTCCAGTTCTTTCAGGCGACGGGTTTCGGTGATATCAAGAATCGTTCCAAAGGCACCGGCATATTGTCCGTTGCGATCGAAGCGCGGAGTAACATAGAAGTGGGCGTATCTGATTTTGCCATCGGACCTGTTAATGGCCAATTCATACTGAGAACACTCGCCTGTTTTCCGCTGTTCTGTCTCTGCCAGGATTTTTTGTTGTTCTGCCGGGCCGAAGTAATCGAGTACTGATTTACCGATGATATCATCGACATTGTTTTCACCCAAAATCTGGACAAAGGCGGGATTGGCGTATTGGATAATTTCGTTCTCATCGACAATACCGATACCTTCCATGACGGAATTGAACAACTCCTGATAACGCGCCTCGGACTCAACCAGGGCTTCCTCGACAAGCTTGCGATCGGTGATATCCTGCGCGGTACCGAACATAGCAATCGTATTGCCGCTATCATCACGAATCATTTCAGCGGAATCGTGAAGATAGCGGATAGTGCCGTCATCGAGGATAATCCGGTACTCGATATCGTATGGATGAAACTCTTCCCTGGCCAGCCGTCCCATTTCGATGACACGATCATAATCCTCCGGGTGAATTTGGGTGAGAATCTTATCGAAAGACGGTTCAGCATGAGCGCAGCCTCGGATTTTTTTAAGTTCATCTGACCAGTAGAGTCTGCCAGAGGAAATATCCCAGGTATAATTGCCGATTTTGGCAATTGCCTGCGCTCGCTTCAGATCGGCTTCACGCTCGCGCAGTTCTTCGGCTGCCCAGCGATGAACCAGGCCCAGTGCCAGGTTGGCGGCAAGGTGTTCAAACAGCGTAATCAGGGCAGGGTTGAACCGGTCCCGTTGGCTATCATTGAATTGAAGAAGTCCCAGCGTACGGTCACCATGACGCAATGGAATTAATGCTACCGATTCATAACCTTCGGCATGGCAGCGGTTACGGTTACGGGTCCGGGTCTGGCGATCCTCTTCACTCGTTGCCGCCAGTAAATCGGTCGTGCTGTTGGTCCAGAAGCTGCCGAACCCGGTGAAAAAGGGCAAATCGGGATTGGTGCGACCGCAAATAACATTCCCGCACATACATTCAAGGACGGAATTGCCGGCACAATCCCGGCGAATGTCGCCATCGTCCATAATTTGACACAAAGAAGTTTCGGCTTTGACAAAATCGTCGGAGAAGCCCCTGGTTTCATAATAGGGATAATCGTCGCCTTCTTTCAGGCGGATACCGACCGCTTCGCATCCGGACCATTCTTGCAGCAGCCTGGTAACCTCAGCCATCAGCTCATGGGATTCCCGAGTATTGCTCAGTTCCTGAAAAAAGCGAATAGTTATTTCTCGTTCGGACTCCGAGCGTTTCCTTTCGGTGATATCGCGGGTAAAGGCAACCAGAAAGCCCTGGTTAAACGGCAGATAGCTGACATTGACTTCGACATCGATCAGGGAACCATCTTTGCGGTAATGCCTGGTCTCGAACAAATCGGAGCCATGTGTTTTAATCCGTTCGATATAGATTCTGATTTCTTCTGAGTCTTCGCCGGCATCGATTTCATGCACATGCAGGGAACACAGTTCTTCGATTGTATAACCCAGCATATCAGCGGCACTTTGATTGGCTTCTGCAATGCGACCATCAGCATTGACCATCCAGAAGCCATCGATGGCGGTATTCAGCACAGAGGAATACTTCGTTTCGCGCTCAAGCCGGTCGGTGATATCACGGGTACTGCCACGGCGCCCCATAAACTCACCATCATCACTGAACACCGGAACGCAACTGTGAGTAACCCAGCGAGTGCGGCCGTCGCGGGTAATTATTCGGAAATCCATCTGCTCGACAGCAGTGTTGGGATTGAGTTCTTCATGAAAATGTCTCATGATCATGTCGCGATCACCCGGGTAGATCATTTCGGCGAACAAATCAGGATCGCGCTGAATGTCATCGGCACTGTATCCGGTAACACGTTCAATTGAGGGTGAGCAGTACAAGAGGGTGCCGGATGGTGACACCCAGGTTTCCCAGTCATACGTATAATCGGCGATAGTTCGATACCGGAATTCGCTTTCCCGCAGGGACTGTTCGGCCTTCTTGCGTTCGGTGATATCGAGTGCGGTAAAGGTCAGGCCCTTTGCGGGATCAGTATTATCGATGGGCGTGGATGTCACGAATATATCTATAATGGTATTGTCTTTTCGCCGCCAGCGCGTTTCGACCGCACCGGTGCCATAGTTTTCGATCTGCCGGTATTTTTCCCGGCCGACATAGTCGTATTCTTCGTCGGTGGGATACAGCATGCGAGCACTTTTACCAATGAGTTCCTCGGCGGTATACCCGGTCATTTCGCAGACCTGTTGGTTGACATCCATGATAACCCGGTTGCGCACGACACCGATCCCCGTAGGCGCAACTCTGAAGATACTTTGCAGGTGATTCTGTTGATCACGGAGCGCTTGCTCGGAGCGCTTGCGCTCGGTTATATCGGTGGTAATAACGACTATCTTATCGACATCACAGTTGTCGTTATGCAGACCGTAGAAAATCTGTGACACCCAGCGTGTCTCGCCGGAGCGGTGATTGTCACAGCGGCATTCGGGAATTGTAAGCAGGCCGCCCTCTCGATAAACCCGTTCTACCTCTTCGCGATAGTGATTGAGATAGGTATCCTGGGGATCGAAGGTCAGCTCATCCGGATTGGAGACCATGAACTCGGCCACCGCTTCTTCGGGGACACTCCAGATTTCGCGCCAGGCGCGGTTGACCGCCAACAGGCAGCCGTTACGGTTTCGGACAGATATTCCCAGCGGCGAATTTTCGATAATCGCCCGGTTGAATTGTTCGCTCGCACGCAGGGCGGTCTCGGCCTGTCGCCGTTCGGTGATATCCCGGGCAATTCCCTGAACGCCGATAATTGTATCATCCTGTACAATCGGCGTCACACTGACTTCAATTGGTATATCGGAGCCATCTTTACGAACGCCGTCGAATTCAAGCACCTGATATTCTTCACCGGCCACCGCGCGAACGAAAGCCTGAACTGCGCGTTCCATCTCATGCTCGGGGAAAAATGTGCTGAATTGCGTGCCTTTGACTTCGTCAGAGGTATAACCGAACACGCGATTTACCGCCGGCGAGGTATAGGTCACTCGACCCTCGAGATCAAGCTGCCAGATATCCTCGATACTGGAATTGGCGATAAGACGGAATCTCTCTTCGCTTTGTTTCAGGGCATTCTCGGCCCGCTTTCGGACTACGTTTTCCCAGACAATCTCAGCGATATGCTGGATTGTCTCGATATCAGCTTTGTCATAGATGGTTGGCTTGTTACCGATTCCAAGAACAGCAACAATTTTATTTTTTCGAACGACCGGGACGATAATCTCTCGTGCGATAGGCGCCTGCCCCCGGGGCGAGGTGTGTGTATGCTCAGGTGAAATGTGATCGTTGTGTATAATCGGCCGACGCTGGTGAAAACAATCTATCAATGTGCCTTCTTGTGCAATAGAAAAATGATTGGGCAAAGTCTCCGTCGCATGAAGATGTTCCAGTGTACGGGCGGACCATACTTTCAAGGCCAGGTTCTCCTCAGCTTCGTCAACTAAGTGGAAAAAACTGACTGTACTGTCAGTGATATCTTCGACCTCATCGAGGCATTTTCGCAACAGTTCCTCGATACTGTGGTCGGCGGCATATTCAATCAATCGAAGCTGCATTGCCTGCATACTTTCGGCGCGTTTTGATGCGCTGATATCCTTAAATGCACAATAGGTTTGTCGGAAGGCGCCATCATCTTCATAGCGAACGACGCCATCGAAGAGGGTGTCAATATAGTGACCGTCTTTGTGCCTCAATTTAAAAGCAATGTCGCAGACGACCCCCTCATTGCGGAAACTGGCAAAGCGTTCTGCGAAAAGTACCGTGGTCTCAGGCGGTAAAAATTCGGCAAATGATTTGCCAATGACTTCATCCCGGTCATATCCAAGGACTTCAAGCCAGGCGGGATTGACTTCAATAATCCGGCCTTCTTCATCAAGTGACTGATATGGAATCGGGGCATGAGTAAAAAACGCCCGATAGGTGTTTTCACTCCGGCGCAGCTCACTTTGTGCGCGATGCCGGCCCATGATATTGATCCATAAGGCGATGATGATCGATAACAGGATAGCAATGATAATCAAAGAGCTGATAATATGCGTAGAATAGGATTGAATGAACAATATCGGGTCTGCAAGCATCAGTCTGCCAGGGGCGTTATGCCGGAGAAAACCGGCCACTGGCGAACAGCAGGCGCCACCTGTCGAGATAAGGCATGATATGACGGCCAAAAAGATGCGAGGGTGATACATCCTGTTCCCCCGAGGAGTCGTGCGACCCCCCTCTCTTCGAGATGTCAGACACGGCGATTGGCGGAAAATATAGGATCAAAGAGGGTAACCTTTAAGAGATAATCTGTGCAACCGCCGGCCAAAAAATATCGAATTATCGGTCCTCTTTACATACTTCAACCTATCACTGTTGAATATTTTAGACAATTAAATAGTCGGACAACACATAACAGGTTTCGCCATAAATTACTAAATAGTAATTAATCACGAACAGCTGAGGTAAGTCGCAGTCGCCGCCACCAGAGGAATATGGCGCCCAGTCCCATGATGATGGCGAATATAGCGAAAACCGCAGAACCATCGGGAAGCGGCAACAGTAGTCGTGAAATACCATAGAGGAGCAAATAAATAGACAGACTGGTGGTAACCGCAAGATATAAGCCTTTCTTCAATGCAGCGACCGGCGTATGATGATCCTGACCGATCCGTGCGGCACTTCTGCGCCAGAATCCCGGCGGGCGGGTCTTGCGGTAATAATCAGCCAGAAGATCCGGATTTGTGGGCTTTGTCGAGAGGGTGGCAATGACGACGATTACTGTCGAAATCGAAGACATCAGAAGCAGCCGGAGCCATTCGGCATCGGTTGACGCCAGCGCGGCCGGCATCCCGGTCAGGACCAACCCCTTGATACCAGACGGCAGCAGGTCTTGAATGGCGGTGGCAAACAGGAATAACTCCCGAACGGCGCCAGGCGTGGCCGAGCAGAAAGCCGATAATGAGAAAGCCGAAGCCATAGATCCACAAGCGCCAGAGCAAAAATATCCCGCCGGTGGCTATCAAGCCGGTGACGAGAAGCGGGGTATCGGCGGCAAACTGAGTAGCGGCCAGACTGACTCCGGCACGCCATCCCCGAATCGTGCGATCGGCCAGAAAATACTTTTCCAGATTTTTGGATGCTTTGCTGCGGTTGATGAAGCCGGTGGTAATACAGTAGACAATAAAGGCAAGTATAATCAGCAGATCGAGAATCGGCGGCCTCCCTGCATGATTGATAATTATAGAGTCTTCGTCACATGGTACGCGATAAACCAATCAGACTATGGCTGCTTACCCGATGTCATGCGGAGCCGCTATCAAAACAAAAGATGGTAAACCGGTACCGGAGGATCGTTGTCGCCGGGTTAGACCTTGCAGTGCTCCGGCGCTTATTGTACTATGGTCTTGCTATGCGTATTTCTATAATCGGCGGAACCGGACTGACCGGGCCGCCCGACAGATTTACAATATCTACGAAGAGCCAACTCTGACTGAGGCTGAATGGGTGTTTAAAAACTCAGAAATCGAGGCGCCAATCACGTGTTCAGGGAGTGTTCGGAGGCCGCCCGTGCGGAGATCGTCGATTGTAGAGCTTCCTGATGCGTCGTTAGTAATCACAAACCGGCCGAAAATAGTTTTTCAACACCCTGCTAATGGTGCACTTTTCGAATATTCCGGAAACTATCTTACCGGTGTTCGGGATTGGGATTTTCAAAACGGCACCCGGCATCCCATTTCGAACGCTGATTGCCGTGGGCCGGAATACCGCCGGCGTCTTTGATCATTCGCGCCAGATGCAGCAGATTCCACGTCATGAAGGTAGTGTTGCGATTGGTGAAGTCGTTTTCGGGACCACCGGAGTTTTCATCGAGATACGAGGGCCCCGGGCCGACTTCACCGATCCAGCCGGCATCGGCCTGCGGTGGAATCACATACCCCAGATGCTGCAGGGCATAAAGAATCGACATAGAGCAATGTTTGACACCATCTTCGTTACCGGTAATCAAACATCCGCCGACGCGACCATAGTAGCTGTATTGTCCATCATCATTGAGCCGGGCCGATCCGCCATAGAGACGCTCGATTACCTGGGTGCAGACTGATGATTTTTCACCCAGCCAGATCGGGGATCCAATGACAAGAATATCGGCGGCCATAACTTTATTGTCAATCTCGGGCCAGTCGTCACTCTCCCAGCCATGTTCACGCATATCCGGATAGACGCCAAAAGCGATGTTGTCATCAACCGGCCGCAGTACTTCAGTGGAAACTCCGACTTTCTCCATAATTGTTTTCGACATTTTGATCAAGCCCTCGGTATGCGAAAGATTCGGAGATTTCTTTAGCGTACAGTTTAGAAACAGGGCCTTGATATCCGAAAAATCCCAGTTGTGCTGCGCACAGAGTTCTTCTTGTTTTTTGTTAAGCATGATAATTCTCCACTGATTGTGATGCGCTTAGTGAGACTTTGAGTGACTTCCGCCGAAGCCTACAATACCGGGGCCTGATTTTCGGGAACACCGGTTTCGACGGGATTATCGGGGTCTTCACTCCATTCCATCCAGCCGCCGTCATACACTGAAATTCTCGGCCAGCCCATTAGCCAGGCGTTGAAGAAGGCCTCACTGGCACGCCATCCGGTACCACAGTAGAAGGCGATGTGTTTTTCCGGTACAATGCCATCGGCCATCCAGACGCGGGCGATTTCATGGTACTCCCGCATAGTATGATCCCAGTGACGGTAGTTTTCCATGTGATACGCATCGCTGCCGCAATTACCGAAAATTGCTCCCGGTATACGACCCACTTTTTCAATATAGTTATATCCACTGACATTGCCGATAAACTCTTCCCAACTGCGAATGCTGACCAGCTCGCCATTGGTCGATTCAAGCAGTTCCTTCGCTTTGGGTGTGTCGATGATCAAGTCAGGACTTGTCGGGATCTCAGCACCGAAATCATCGACTGGTTTGATTTCGGTTTCTTTGGTGGTGATATCAAAGCCAGCAGCTTTCCACGCCGCCATACCGCCATTAAGAATACGGATATCTTTTACGCCGGCATAGAGCAGAATCTGGGCGCATCTCATAGCGGCCAGATGACCCGCCATACGACCGGGGTATTCATCTTCGTTATTGGGATGTGAAAAACGGCCATAGAGAATGACTGTTTTGTCGCGATGGATCCCGAGACTGGTCAGAGCGTTTTCAATTTCATCCGGTCTTCGGCAATTCCATGTTTTGGAAGATTCCAAACTTTCGGTATCAAGATGTACGGCTCCCGGAATATGACCGGATTCATAATCCTCGCGATAGCGGTAACTGGCATGACAGATGATGAATTCATCATTATCGTATTCCGGCGGCATTCTGCCATCGAGGAGCATTTGTATCCATTCGGGGTAAACCAGGTGTTTATATCGCGGCAGACGTTCCATGGGGAGTTCCGTGTTTTCAGACCATTCCATAAAGTGATCAAATGTTTTGATGTCTTTGTAACCCGCAATTTGGAGTTTTCGGGCAACATCCTGCGAATCCTCCGGGGAGTATCCATAGATGATAACCGGGAGATCGGTGGTAATCCCTTTGCTTTTGAGAAGATCGAGCCAGTCGCGGGTATCATCGGTCCATTGCCGGGGAAATGTTGCCGCGCCTGAAATGTGTCCTCCCCGGGGTTCATTGTGCAGCGCCCAACCGTTGTAGGCCGCCAGCGGGCGAACATCCAGCAGCATGCGTCCCGGGTCCTGAAAACAAGCCATCAATGCCTGAATCGTCTCGATTGATCCAATTGTCATAAAGACTCACTCCTGTATTTCTGTGTTCAAGGCGGCATTGAAATATCAAAGCGTCCTGAAAAATCACATGCGGTCATTCATCGCGTTGAGATATACCACGGTAATAATTTCTGCTATCAACTTAACGATGCCGTTTTTGATGTCAAGTCCATTATGGTACAGTCTGACTCGCGCATGCCGCCTTCTCCAATAGTGATTTAAGCAATATGCGAACCAAACACTGGAAAATCACGGATATTCCGGGTGATTTTTGTCAAATGCCATCAGTTTGAGGAACGAACGGACCGCTTCTCATGCATAAAAAGCCCTGTTTATAGATTTTGCATCATGATACTTTTGCGTAATTGACAAAACCCTGCTAGTCATCGAGACCCTTGACCTTATAGTTGCCATTAATAGTTTCGAGAGCATAGATGAAAACCGCCGTCATGGCAACGATCACATAAATGTCTGTCATCTGCCTCTTCGATTAAAATTTCTTTGCGACAAAACTTAAAATCGAAAGGAGACTCGGATAATCAGTTGGATGGCATTTCGCCGGTCGTACCGGCTTCGAACAGACGCTGATAGTCATCGGGTAATTGACTTTTTACATCATTGAGTTCACCGGCAGCGACCGCATCCTTCAAGACGTCAAACACAGCGCGGACATGATAGACAGCAATCGGCAGATCGGCGCCCTCGCGCTCCGAGACACGCTTCAGGAAATCATCGGATGAAAACCGTTCACCCTTACCGGCCGTATTTAAAAATCTCCCGATTTCCTCTGGTAATTGAGAGGCAAGATGCTTCGGTTCTTTACCGCTGAGCCGTTCTGATAGAGTTTCAAGCGTCACCCGGGTCAACTTCAGGGCGGCTTCTTCCGATGGAAGCTTGGCACGGTTTTGGACATGTCCGATAAAATCATGGAATTGCATGATATCACCTCCTGAATAACTGAATGGTCCAAGCACTCCGGGTGATCTGATGTGATCGTGTACATCCGGTGTGCGTTGCAGTTATTTCTATCGATTCAGATCGGTTGCAAATAGCATACCAATTCGAACCGCGGGCATAGCGAGCAATGCGATGGCAGGTATCGAGACAGTCCCGTTATGAGGTATGCCGAAAATTCTGAATACTATATGCAGAGGCGCCAAAGGGCAGTTTGCGTTGCGGCATTTCCCTTATCAGCATGCGAACAGCCTTTTTGTTAAAAAGTGACATTTCACCGATAGTGAGGATTCGGGGCGAAGATTATGACATTCTTTCACACGCTTCAGTTTTACCTGTACCGAATCTTCACGACATCTCCCGTCCTTAAGGCCAATTTACCCCTGAGATGTCCTTTCACTTTCGTTGCGATACTGTAACTGTCTGGCATCACGGATATTAACAGGAGTTGTTAATTTTTGGCATGGATGTTGCGACTCTCTGTGTTGTATGGACATCGACACGGTCGTGTATTCGGTGTTGATGGAATAATATCGCCATTGAAACCACTCATTCAACCAAGGAAAGGTGATGCGACTATGAAACTTACCAGAGATGTTATGAACAGTCGGGTAAAGCTGATTCATCCCGACAACACGATTACCGAAGCCGCAGATAAAATGAAGGAATTCGATGTTGGTATGCTGCCGATTGCAAAAGATGATAAAGTCATCGGTGTCATAACCGATCGCGATCTTGTGGTACGCGGAATAGCCGGCAACGGCAAACCGGGCAGTACCGAAGTCAGCAAAATAATGAGCACCGATATCATCGCCTGCTATGATGATCAGAATATTGATGAAGTCGCGCAGACAATGAAAGAAAACAAGGTCCGTCGGGTGATAGTGCTCAATCGCAAGAATGATCAAATGGCCGGTGTTATATCCCTTGGCGATCTGGCCGGACATACCAATGCGGAAACATCTGGCGAAGTCTTGAGCAAAGTCTCACAACCCGACCATTAAGCGGTGGCGGTATTGATACACAGAAGAATTTCGGACTGAAAGATAAAGTCAAGTTCAGCCAGCGAAAGGAGTCGTTATGGTTACACACAAAGCACAAGCCAACTGGCAGGGGAATCTGAAAGAAGGCAGAGGCAGAATGGAAGTCGGCAGCGGCGCCTGCGCCAGTGAATACAGCGCCACTGCCAGGTTTGAATCGAACCAGGGAACCAATCCGGAAGAAATGATCGGTGCCGCTCATGCCGGCTGCTATTCCATGGCCCTGGCCAATCTGCTGGCGGATGCCGGACATGACCCGACCCGCATCGATACGTCGGCCTTCGTTGATCTGGAAAAAGAAGGTAATGGTTTTAAAATCAGCACGATAACGCTGAATACAAAAGCACAGGTACCTGGCATGCATGAGGATAAATTCAAAGAAATGGCCCAGAAGGCCCGCGATAACTGCGTCGTCAGTAAAGCACTGGCAGGCGTGAATATTGCATTGAATGCGGAACTCGCGTCATAGAATACCTGTGTTTGTGCATAAAAAACGATCGGTGCCCATCCGGCATCGATCGTCGGCACATACAAAACAGATATGTGGCGCATCAGTGAAATTTTGAAACAGGAATTTGCTATGAAAGCTATCAGGAACATCAATGTCGGCAGTTTGATACTGGCTGGATTTGTCGGTTCGTATATGATGTTTTTTGTCGACAAATGGTTTGCCGGATTTCTGGGGCTGTTCGGCGCTTTTCCGGGGACGAGTAACGCCTGGTGGATGCTCGAGCATCATATCGATGGCATCATCTTCGCCCTGCCCTTTGTCTGGCCGGCCCTGTATAATAGATTGCCGTCGAATAAAGCCATCAAGGGTTTGAGCTACGGTCTCCTGTGGTTCATCGCTCTGGGGATTACGTCTCTTATATCCGGAGCGCTTGGAGCGAGTATGTTCGCCCAGATGCCAATGACCGCAGCGGCACTGATTACCAATCTACTGCTTCATCTGCTGTGGGGATTCTTTTTGGGTATTTTATATACCCCGCCACAAGCCGCATCGGTTGCCATTGAAAAATAGTCGTGTCGTTTCGCGTGAGAACGTTGCGATAGATAAAGGAGGAGAACATGAGTCATCGCAAGGTGCGTTTAGCCAAAACCTCCGATTTAAAAGACGGTCAGATGAAAGGTATTGAGGTCGATGATCATAAAATACTGCTTCGTCGTCTCGATGGTGAGTTTTTTGCCGGCGTCGGTGTCTGTCCGCATTATGGCGCACCGCTGGATCAGGGAGCGCTGAGCAGCGAGCGCATTGTCTGCCCGTGGCATCACGCCGCCTTTGACGCCAGGACAGGCGAATTATGTGAACCTCCTGCGATCGATTCCCTGCCGCAATATGATGTTAAAATTGACGGTGACGATGTTTATGTCATGCTTCCGGAAACACTGCCCACTATCAAAAAGCCGGCCAAAGTCGGTCATGATCCATCTGTCGATAAGCGGACCTTCGTAATTCTCGGGGCGGGCGCCGCCGGCAATGCAGCGGCCGAAACATTGCGAAACGATGGATTCAAAGGTCACCTGATCATGATTACTAAAGAAGAAGAGATGCCCTATGATCGCCCCGATTTGACCAAGATGTTTTTACGCGGACAATCGGAAGAAGATCAAATCACATTGCGGGATAAAGACTTTTACAATGATCGTGATATTGAACTCATGACGGGTAAACGGGCCCGAGGCATTACTTCCCGGCAGCGTCGGGTTGATCTTGAGGGCAACGAAGAAATTACCTATGATTGCCTGTTGATCGCAGTCGGCGGTCAGGCACGCAAACCGGGAATCCCCGGAGTCGATCTCGAAAACGTGTTTACCATTCGCAGCCTGGAGGATGCCGGTAACCTGGTCAAGGCTGCTGAAAAGGCCGGACGTGCTGTTGTTGTCGGCGCCAGCTTCATCGGCCTGGAGACAGCATCATCGCTGCGAGCGCATGACCTCGACGTGACAGTAGTGGCCCCGGAAAAGTCCCCGCTTGAAAAGATCGTGGGCCGGGAGATAGGCTCTCTCTTAAAGACTCGGCATGAGGATCAGGGGACGACCTTCCGCCTCGGCAGCACCGTAAACCGTGTCGAGGGCAATGGGAAAGTTGAGCGGGTGATGATCAATGACACCCAGTCCCTTGACGCCGATCTGGTTGTATTCGGTATCGGCGTTGAACCAGCCTCTGAATTTCTCAATGGTATCGATTATCAGGATGACGGCA
Source organism: uncultured Ignavibacteriales bacterium (assembly GCA_964526635.1). Classification (GTDB taxonomy): domain Bacteria; phylum Zixibacteria; class MSB-5A5; order GN15; family JAAZOE01; genus CAZGLR01. Next base: position 30,870 of record CAZGLR010000007.1, read on the forward strand.
GTATCGCGGTCGATGAACATTTTCGTGTTAACGAAAACATATATGCGGTTGGAGATATCGCCCGCTTTCCTGATTGGCGCACAGGTGAAGCCATCCGCATCGAACACTGGCGAACCGCCGAACAGCAGGGCCGAATTGCTGCACTCAATATGCTCGGACAGAAGACGCCCTATCGGGGTATCCCCTATTTCTGGACACAACAGGCAGGTATGCGACTACGATATGTCGGCCATGTCGAAGACTGGGATGATGTCGTTATCGACCGCAGTATCGACGACGGCCGTCTTATTGCCTATTATCTCAAGGATGATATTGTCAGGGCCGCTGTCGGGATTGGCCGTGATGCCGAAATGTCAGCGCTGGAAGAGTTAATGCGGCTTGAGAAAATGCCGCCGATCAGTGAATTGCGTGACGGTTCGGTTGATCTGGTGGCGCGGGTTGCGGCAATATAGCTGGTGTGCGGGAGAATAATGTGACAAAAATGAACTTTGGCGGAGGCCCCGGTAATCGGCCTGGCTTTGCGATGCTGGCGGCGCTGATACTGCTGGCCGTGATCGATATATGTCCTGCGAACACGACCGCTCCAATCAGCGAAGCCACCGGAGCATGTCTTACCTGCCATAGAACAGTAACTCCCGGAATCGTGGCAGACTGGCAACGGAGCCGTCATGCCCGCGTGACGCCATCTGAAGCGCTGAATCGCAGTGAATTGTCACGCCGCGTATCAGCTTCGGATCTGCCGGATTCACTGCGTGATATCGTTGTCGGGTGCGTTGAGTGTCACGGCCAGAACGCCGAAAGCCATGATGACACGTTTTCACACAGTTCATATCAAGTGCATATTGTGGTTAGCCCACCAGACTGTGGAGTGTGCCATCCCCATGAAAAGGGTCAGTATGGCATGAATCTGATGTCGCATGCACATGTCAATCTGGCGAAAAACCCGTTTTATCAACAATTAATGAGGGCCATAAATGGTGTCAGCCGCCTGTCCGGAGATTCTCTGCGTATCGTTGAGCCTGACTCATTTACCACCGAGCAGTCGTGTTATTTTTGTCACGGCACTGACGTGAAAGTGGCGGGTATGATCGAACGACAAACAACTTTCGGAAAAATGACTTTCCCGCAGCTGGACGGTTGGCCCAACCGCGGAGTGGGTCGCCTTAATCCTGATGGTTCCATGGGATCCTGCACACCCTGTCACGCCCGTCATCAGTTTGCCATCGAGGTAGCCCGGCAGCCATACACCTGTTCCGAATGTCACAAAGGTCCTGATGTACCGGCCTATAAAGTATACAGCGTGAGCAAGCACGGCAACATATTCTATTCGATGAAATCAAGCTGGCAATTCGATAGTGTACCGTGGACACTCGGCAAAGATTTTACCGCGCCGACCTGCGCTGTGTGCCATATCAGCCTGATCGTTGACAAGACCGGCAATATCGTGGCGCGCCGTACTCATCAAATGAATGATCGCCTGTATGTTCGCCTTTTTGGGTTGATCTATGCGCACGCTCACCCGCGATCTGCGGCAACTCATTTCATTCAGACTGAACACGGCGTGCCACTGCCGACCGGGTTCGACGGTGAACCGGTTGCCGAGGCACTTATTGATGCGGCCGAACAACAGCGGCGAAAAACTGCCATGCAGCAAATCTGTCGGGCCTGTCATTCCGAGCAGTGGACAGTATCACATTTCGCCGCACTCGACGCCGTTGTGGCAAGTACCAATGAACGAACCAGGGAAGCTACTGCAATTGTGCAAAAAGCCTGGAACCAGGGTCTGGCCGATGGTGTCGCCGCCGATAGTAACCCATTTGATGAAGGCATTGAAAAACTCTGGATTCGGCAATGGCTGTTTTATGCCAACTCGGTTCGCTTATCGACGGCAATGGCGGGAGCCGACTATGGTGTCTTTGCCGACGGTCGGTGGTGGCTGGCCGATAATATGCGACAGCTCTACGATAAATGGCAATTGTTGAAACGGCATACACCACGGCCCGAATCTGATACAACAACGAGATCCATGTGGAAGGAGGCGGGTACTTATGAACGATGACGCTCGGAGTACAATAGAGGAAGTCGAACGATCCCTTGATCTCTGGCGCGACAAACTGCATTCACTGAAACAGATGTTTACGGATACCGACAGCAAATATCATCCGACCTACCCGGATATTCTCGATGAATTGCGCTTATCGGTGGACAAAGTCAGGGTGAGACTGTCGGACGTCAAAGTGGCTACTCAGGATCAACGTGATGAAAAGCTGCACCGTCTGGAAGAAGAATTCAAAAATGCGCGTGAGATATTCAATGTCAGACTATCGACCTTAAATCATCAAAACTTTTAGTGTCTCCTGCCGCTTGAATTGAAACGTTGCAGGAACCTGTCTGAACAATGAGGGAGTACCGTGAATCAACATAGTTCAACAGAACAAATAGAAGAACAGCGGACGACAAAATCTCAGCTGCAAACTAAAAGGCGGAAAGATGCCATTCGGCGACATCGCATTGTCGTTGTCGGCGGCGGTTTCGGCGGGCTTTGGGCGGTAAAATCACTCAAGCGCGCCGATGCCGATGTTATTCTGATTGATCGACGAAATCATCATTTGTTCCAACCGTTGCTGTATCAGGTAGCAACCGGCGGTTTGTCGCCGTCTGATATATCATCACCATTTCGCATTGTCCTCAAGGATCAGAAAAATGCTCAGGTCGTGATGGGTTCGGTTACCGGCGTCGACTATGATCAGCAGGAAGTAATACTCGAGGATGACCGCATTGCGTATGACAGTCTGATTATCGCCACCGGTTCGGAAGAGAATTATTTCAACAATCCTGAATGGCAGCACCGCATGTTCGGTCTAAAAGGACTCGAAGATGCTATTGATTTTCGTCGCCAGCTCTTCAGCGCATTTGAAAAAGCGGAAAAATCCAACGATCCCCATGAGCGGGAAAAACTGCTGACCTTTGTTATCGTCGGCGGTGGTCCAACCGGTGTTGAAATGGCCGGGGCTATTGGTGAAGTAACACGACTGTCACTGCCTCGCGGTTATAAACATCTCAGTGCCTCCGATGTCAGAATCGAGCTGGTGGAATTCAAGGATCGAATACTGGAGGCTTTTCCGGAAAAACTCTCCCGAGCAGCGACTAAATCTCTTGAGCGAATGGGGGTGACAGTCCGCACCGGAGCGATGGTAACCGATGTGGATGACGATGGCGTCGTGTTCAAAGTCGATGATGCCCGGCAACGCATAACGGCGGCAACAGTGATGTGGGCGGCAGGCGTGAAACCGACCCCGCTTGGTGACAAGCTGGTCAAAGACGATGAGGATAAGCTGGACAAAAAAAAACGGGTCAAGGTCGAACCTGATTTAAGTGTTCCCGGTTATCCCAATGTGTTTGTCGTCGGTGACCTGGCCAATTTCAGCCATCAGGATGGGCACCCCCTGCCAGCACTGGCCGCAGTCGCCATGTCCCAGGGCAAATATCTTGGTACATTTCTGCGCCGCAGCCTCAAGGGAAAATCAACTAAACCATATCGTTATCGGGATAAGGGTAAACTGGCAGTCATTGGTCGGGCTGCGGCTGTCGCCGATCTCCCATGGATAAAACTGTCCGGTTACCCGGCCTGGTTTATCTGGCTTTTTGTACACCTGATGTATCTGGTAGGCTTTGAAGAACGCATCCTTGTATTCACGCGATGGGCCTGGAGTTATTTCACACGCAAACCTGGTGGTCAGTTGCTCATCGATCATCCGGAGGTGAAATAGGCCGCGGTGAATGGTAACTGATGCAGTTATTTATTGCCCGTGCGTGGTCATCAGCAGGTAATAGACAGATCGCAAATGATGAATTGAGACGTTCCCTCCTGCGCCCTTGATTGACGTTTCATCACGACGCGTATACCGGCGATGCGGTCGCCGAAGCGAGCACGTTCCGGCGATCGCAGAATCAGTATCACACCCAGCATGTTAAAGGTCGGTAGACTGTCGGCCACCCGCAGCACGTTGCGAATCATTCCTTTAACCACTCCCGGATGACCGCCGGTGACAGACACCACGCGAATGTTTATTGCATGTTATTTTCAGGAACTATTTGTAATCACCGGAAATGTTTCGTATATATGATGATATGAAACGGATAGAATCCAATAATAGCCGTTTTCGTAAAGCTTTCAGGGAAGCCTACCGCTCGACTGATCCATCGCGGTAGCTAAGTGCCAGCCGTTTTTCTTAATCTGTTGCCAGAGTTGTAAGTGAAATATACAAGGCATTGGCATGTCGGCTGACATCTCTTTTGTGATTCGCTCGATGAATTCGTCAGCTGAATTAGTTTTGCAGGTATTGATACTATGAACGATTCAATTCAAACGGAAAAACCACTTTTAGTCTTCAAGTATGGCGGTAATGCCATGGTTGATGATGATTTGAAAAAACATGTCCTGCAAAGTATGTGTTCGGCAAAAAAATCAGGATTTGACATCGTTATCGTCCACGGCGGTGGGCCGTTTATCAAAGAAGCGCTCTCGGCCGCAAAAATCGAATCAGAATTTATCGATGGTCACCGTAAGACAACCCCGGAAGCATTCGAATATGTCGAGATGGCACTCAAGGGCAAAGTCAACGGCAACCTGGTCGGCCTGATCAACAGTCTCGGATACACGGCAGTCGGATTATCGGGAAAAGACGGCGGCACAGCTATCGCAAGTCGACGAAATCATCAAACAATTATCGACGGCAAGCTGCTGCCGGTCGATCTTGGTCATGTGGGTGATGTGGTGGAAGTTAATCCATCACTGCTCAGACTGCTGTTGCATCATGAATATATCCCGGTGATTACCTGTCTGGCGGCTGATCCCGATGGTATCAGCTACAATATTAATGGTGATATGTTTGCGGGTCATATTGCCGCCGCGCTGCATGCCGCTCAGTACATTATCCTGACTGATGTCGATGGTCTCCTGCGGGATAAAGATGATGTCTCCACCCTGATTGACGAAATCGCAGTCTCGGAAATCGACACGTTGATAAACCGCAACATCATCCAGGGTGGAATGATTCCGAAGATTGAATCCTGTCGGATCGCGCTCGCCGGCGGCGCTGCTGAAGCCCGGATCATCAACGGCACCAAACCGGATCAAATAGTTGATCTGTTGAATCGACAGGCAGTCGGAACAGCTGTTATTCACAAGAAACAGGCGGGGACAACGACATGATACCATCATCGAATACAGCCTATCTTGATATCGACAGACGATACTACCTTCAGGCATTCAAGCGATACCCGATCGTTCTGGATCATGGTCATGGCTCGCGGGTGTGGGATGTTGAAGACAATGAATATATTGACGCCCTGGCCGGCATTGCAGTCACCAGTGTCGGACACAGTCATCCGGCAGTCGTCAATGCGATCAAGAATCAGGCGGAAAAGCTGATTCACATCTCAAACTTTTACCTCAGCGCACCGCAGGCGCAGCTCTCCGAAAAATTGTCGGCGCTTTCCGGTCTGGAGCGGGTGTTTCTGACCAACAGCGGCGCCGAATCGGTCGAGGGTGCCATAAAAATCGCACGCAAATATGCGCACAGTATCGGGCGGGGCGGCACAATCATATCCTTTTCCGGCTCATTTCACGGCCGCACCATGGCTACCATAGCCATGGGTAAAAGGAAAATGCAACAGGGTTTTGAACCGATCCCTGGCGGCTTCACTAAGGTACCATTCAACGATATCGAGGCGGTAACACATGCTGTCGATAATGACACCGCTGCGATTATTGTCGAACCGATACAGGGTGAGGGCGGTATCAATGTGGCCGATATTGATTTTCTCAAAGATCTGCGCGCCCTGTGTGATCAGGAAAAGATTGTCCTGATATTCGATGAAATCCAGTGCGGCATGGGGCGTACCGGCAAAATGTTCGCCAAGGAGCATTTCGATGTCCAGCCCGATATCATGACTCTGGCCAAGGCGCTTGGCGGTGGTGTTCCGATCGGGGCGATTTTGTCTTCGGAAAAGGTCAGTTCGGCTATTGAGTATGGCGACCACGGTACTACTTTTGGCGGTAATCCCCTGGCCTGCGCAGCGGCATTGGCGGTACTGGAAGTGATTGAGCAGGAACATGCGCTGCATCAGGCCTCGGAAAAACACAAATGGCTAAAGCAGCAGATTTCTGACTGGGGAGAATCATCTATACGGGATTTTCGAGGCCTGGGGCTGATGATCGGGATTGAATTCGACTTCGAAACCAAACCGGTAGTGCTGGAGATGATGAATCGCGGGGTCCTGGCCAATGCGACAGCCGAGACTGTGTTGCGGCTGGTGCCACCCCTGAATATCAGTTACGATGATTTGGGACAGGTCCTAAAAGTACTCAAAGAATCGGTGGAGGTGGTGAAGGGCAATGGCTAAAAAGCGAGTCGCGATCATTGGTGCGACCGGCTATACCGGATCCGAACTGGTTCGGATTTTGACTTATCATCCCAATGTGGAAATCGTCGCGATCACATCCGAATCACGAGCCGGGGAAGCCTTTTCCGATGTTCATCCGTTTTATCAGGGTATCGTAGATCATACCCTGATATCTTCAGACAGAATCGATGAATACCAGCCGGAGCTGGTCTTCCTGGCGCTGCCCCATGGCGTCGCCATGGACTTCGTCAAAAAATTTAAAGACCGTTCGTTCAAGATAATTGATCTCTCCGGCGATTTCCGTCTTCCGTCGGCCGAAATGTATGAAGAGTGGTATCAGCAGCAACATCATTTCCCGGAAGGTATTGCGCAGGCTGTTTTCGGGTTGCCAGAGCTGTTTATTGACGATATCAAAACGGCCCGACTGGTAGCCAATCCCGGTTGTTATCCAACCAGCGCGATTCTGGCAATCGCCCCGCTTCTGTCGCACAAGCATATCGAACCTCAACCGATTATTGTCGATTCCAAGTCGGGAGTGACCGGGGCCGGGATCAAAGCCAAGCCCGTCACGCATTTCCCCAGTGTGAATGAAAATTTCAAGGCCTATAATCTCAAACGCCATCGCCATTCGATTGAAATACAGGAAATCCTGAACCGCGTGGCGGGGTTGAATACGACTATTCAGTTTTCACCACACTTGTTACCCGTCGATCGAGGCATATTATCCACTATCTACATGCTGCCCAACGGGAATACGACCGAGGCCATTCTACAGGATATCTATCGTGATTTTTACGACGCGGCGCCCTTTGTACGTATTCGCCGTGAGTTGCCATCGATCAAAGACGTCCGCGGAACAAATTATTGCGATCTGTATATTGCCTTCGATGATCGCACCGGATTGATAATTGCCGTGAGTGTCATAGATAATCTGGTCAAGGGTGCCGCCGGACAGGCAGTGCAAAACATGAATATCATGTTCGGCGATGATCAAACGGCGGGACTGTATGCCGCGCCGGTTCATCCATAACACAGGGAGACTGAGTTTTGGCACATAAGGGGCAGAACAGCATGCTGAAAAATATTACCAATGTCAGAGGAATTACCTGCTGGGGAGCGCACACCGGAGTTAAATCGATGCGTCGCGATCTGGCGATTGTCTATTCCGAAGTCCCCGCCAGTGCGGCGGCGGTGTTTACTCAAAACCAGGTTGTGGCAGAACCGATTAAAGTATCTCGCAAGCATGTGGCCGATGGTATAGCCCAGGCAATTGTCTGTAATGCCGGTAATGCCAACGCCTGCACCGGCAAACAGGGACGCGACGGCGCCGAAGCAATGGTTGCGGCCATGGCCGATGAACTGGGCATTGACAAAAAACTTGTGCTGGTCGCCTCAACCGGACTGATCGGAGAGCCATTTCCAACAGCCGATATTGTCGCCGGTATCAGGGAAAACGTCAAAAAACTGTCTGCCCGGTCAAGTGCCGGATCACTGGTGGCCAACGCCATCCTCACCACCGACACCTTTCCCAAAGAGGGTTTTGTCGAGTTCGATCTCGATGGCTATGAGGTCAATATCGCAGGTGTGGCCAAAGGGTCGGGGATGATACATCCGAATATGGCGACCATGCTGGCGTTTATCGTCACCGATGCAGCAATCGAGCCAAAGCTGCTGCGCAAGACAGTCCGCGAAACAGTGAACAAATCATTCAACATGATCACTGTCGATGGCGACACATCCACAAACGACATGGTCGCGGTCCTGGCCAATGGTCTTGCTGGAAACAATGTACTAACCTCGAAAAACGATCCCGGCTATGATGTCTTCAAGCGGAATCTGCTCGAAATGATGATGCACCTGGCCAAACTGATTGTCTCCGACGGCGAGGGATCCTCGAAATTTATCGAGTATTCCGTGGTCAATGCGCAAAGTGAAACAGCTGCCCGGAACATGGTGCGGTGCATTTCGGACTCAACCCTGGTCAAAGCGGCCATATTCGGGCGCGATCCCAACTGGGGCAGAATTATCTGTGCCGCCGGAAACGCCGGCGTGCCGTTTGATTATGAACGGGCCGATTTATACCTGGGCGATGAAGACAAACTGGTGCTGGTGCTCAAAAAGGGCGTTCCGGAAGCATATGACCGCAATTTTATGAAAAAACTCCTGCGGGAATCCCATATTCGGGTGAAACTGGATGTGCACAACGGACGGGCCAGCGCGGTTGGATGGGGTGCTGACCTTACTACCGACTATGTTCTGTTCAACTCGGTGTATTCGACATAGCCAAAAACTCGGTGCGATGGGACAGGGAATGCGATCGCATGCACACCGTTACGGCTTCTTCGCCGGCGTCACTTCAATCAGTATTTCATTGCGACGAAGCGGCGGCAATGTCCAGGGAGGATCATAGCGGGCCGACTGGGCGCTTGAGACTGAATCGTAGTCCTTCTCAGCCAGCCATTCACGAAGGCGCGTTTCCATATCCTTCATTTTGTCGGCATTCGTCAAGCCAGAATATCTAATTGTCGCAACCAGCCGCACCGGTATTTCCACAAGTGTAACCTCGGAATCAAGCGGTTCCGGGGCGGTTTCCATGGTATATTTCGAGGGCAACACAAAGGCCATCAGCCACCCGGAGCTGTCTGCCTCCTGAATCACCGGACTGGTCATGGCGATCTTTTCGCCGGCAGGCTCCTGGATAACAGGCGCGGTCATGGCAATCTTCGATTTGCTGCGATTATTGCCCGAGATGTAATTAAACAGCCGATTGAATCCGATGCGCCCGGCCCGTTCCAGATCGCCACTGATTACGGTTTTGGCCATTATATACGATGCATAACGGCGAATCTCGATACTATCGTCTTTCTCGACAACAGTGTATTCAGGCTGCTCTTCCTGACGCGCGCCAAGCACCGAGCAGGCGCTTACCATCAGACTCATAAGTATTGCCATAAGTAGTAAGCCTTTGTCTGTTTTTTTTCCGATAGGCATTGGTTACCCTGTTTTCGCCATATCACGCTGGAGACTTTTTATCTGTCATCTCCAGAACATAGCAAACCTGCAGCGGGTTCCACAGTAGTAATATTGGATGAGGGCGCGCCTCGGCAGATTTCGAGCCGTCGATTTTGAACAATATTCCGGCAGCTGTGTGGCTTCGATCCTGTTACGGTACGGAGAGTCTAAGCTGATGTAACTTTCTTCCGAGCCCGTTCAAGCAAAGTATGAACACTGCTGTAAACGACCGGAATCAGGATCAGAGTAATAAATGTCGAAGCCGTCAGTCCGCCAATCACCGCCCGGGCCAGCGCCGCTTGAATTTCTCCGCCCGCACCAAGCACAAAGGCCAGAGGGAGCATCCCGAGAACAGTCGTACAGGTAGTCATCAGAATTGGCCGCAGGCGGCGCCGCGCTGACTGCATGACAGCCTCATTGATATCGAGATTTTCTTCGCGACGCATGAGATTGATATAATCGACCAGCACAATGGCATTATTGACGACAATGCCGACCAGCATGATAATGCCCATCAGGCTCTGGATATTGAGCGTGGTTCCGGTCAACAGCAGGATCGGGACTACCCCGATTAGCGCCAGAGGTACTGACACCATTACAATTAAAGGATCAAGAAATCGCTCGAATTGCGCCGCCATGACCATGTATATCAATACCACCGCCATCAAAATCGACAGCAGGAAATCATTGCGGGCTTTCTGCTGTTCTTCATATTCCCCGCCAAATACGATTGAGAATCCTTCGGGCAGGAGAATCGACCGGGTTGCCTCCTGGAGTTTCGAGACAGCATCGCCAAGGGCGACTCCGCTTTCGAGATTGGCCGTGATGTAAGTGACCCGTTGACCATCGATTCGATCAATCTCGGTCGGGCTGCGACGCCGTTCGGCGTGAACAACCGCGGAGACAGGGATAATATCGCCGCTGCCGGTACGCAGGGAGATATTGCTCAAATCCTGTGTGGTCAGGCGATCCAGCGGCTGCAGTCTGACAGTAATGGGAAACTCTTCGCCACCCTCGCGGAAGACGCCCGCGCGCGCCCCGCCGATATTAGTCTGAATCACCCGCGCGATCTGATTGACTGACAAGCCCAGATCGGCGATTTCCTCACGATCTATGACCAGATTTTGTTCAGGCCGGCCCTCTCGCATACTCACGCGCACATCGGCCACTTCGGGGATTTTCTCAGCAGCATCCTTGATATCGTTGGCAATACGCTCAGCCATCGCCAGGTCATAGCCGCGCAATTCGATTTGAATCGCCTCGCCGCCGCCGGAGCCAAACAGGCGGCGCAGCATCCAGAGCCCCGATTGAGCCGACACCCTGATATTGCCGCCGGGGATTTTCCCCGAGACAGCCTCGCGCAACTGATCGGCCAAAACAAAACTGTTGACTGTCCGTTCACCTGCACTTTTCAGTGATATTTCCACCTCGGCATCGCCGGGCCGGATTTCGACAGTCAGATGTTCCACCTGATCCATCGGAACAACATCGCGGACGATCTTTTCCAGTTCCCGCAAATAGGTATTTACGACTGCAATATTAGTCCCCTGCGCCATCTCCAGCTCGACATCGATTTCATCAGCATCGGTTTGCGGCGCCAGTTCCACCGGCAACAACGGCCACAACAGCAGGGTACCTATCAGTAATGCTCCGGTTATCGCGAAAACGAGTTTCTTACGACGCATGGCTGTCGTCAGCACGCGATTATAATGCCGATCCAGGCGTTCGAAAAATTGCCGGATGCGCGATAGTTTCTTCCCCTGGGGTCGCCCCCCCGATGGGATTGTCAGGTACCGGCTCGACAACATCGGCACCAGTGTCAGCGCCACCAGCAGCGAACACACCAGTGCGAAAACTACCACCAGCGCCAGTTCGCGGAAGAGCATACTGGAGACAGTCTGCATAAATACAACCGGAAGAAAAATTACAGAGGTCGTCAGAGTCGAAGCCATAATCGCGCCAGTGACCTGGCGGGTTCCGGTCAGGGCGCTTTCTTCCAGGGAATGACGGTTCTCCCGCAGGCGGACAATATTCTCCAGAACAACAATAGCATTATCGACAATCAGACCAATGCCAAGGGCCAGCCCCCCGAAACTCATCTGGTTGAGGGTCAAGCCGTTGAAAAAGAGTAAACCAAACGTCGCAATCAGCGATATGGGAATTGAGAGCGCAATGATAAATGTCGATGATCCATTCCGTAAAAACAGGTACAAAATAAATATCGCCAACAGTCCGCCAAACAGGGCCGATTGCTTGACATTATCGATTGAATTCTGAATAAAATCACTCTGGTCAATCACCAGCAGCAAATCCAGATCATCGCGTTCCTGATTAATGCGATCCATGACCTTGCGCACCTGCTCGGCAACCGCGACGGTATTCGCGCCGGACTGCTTGCGGATCCCCAGACGCACCATAGGGCGGCCATCGATCTGCACGATGCGATTGACATCCTCGAAACCATCGACAACTTCCGCGACATCGCGGACCCGAATCGGGTAACCATCGACTACCGTGATGATAGTATTGGCAATCTGTTCAAGTGTCTGAAATTCACCCTGGGTGCGGACGTACATATCGGTCACGCCCTCGCGCATATCGCCACCCGGGAGAGTAATGTTCTCACGCTGCAAAGCACTCCGAACATCGTCTGCCGAGAGATTACTCGAGGCCAGGCGATCACGCTTGAGGCGGATCTGGATTTCACGATAAATACCGCCCCAGACATCAATGGAACCGACACCGGGGATTTGCTCGAAGCGCTGGGCAATTTCCCGTTCCAACAGCAGTGTCAGTTCATCCATCGAGCGTACCGACTGCGCCCCCAGAATCACAACCGGGAAATTATCCGGATCGAATTTCCATAATCTCGGCGGTTCGATCTCCGGCGGGAAATCATCGCGGATACGATCAAGTGCCGCCCGAACATCATTGGCCGCCTCATCGATATCGGTCCCCTGGGCAAATTCCATGCGGACCCGGCTGCGTCCCTCGCTCGAAGAAGAACGGACTTCAGTGAGATTAGGCACACTTGCGATGGCATTTTCCACCCGATCGGTGATGATTGATTCAATCTCCTCAGGACCAACATTCGGATAGGATGTAGCCACTGTCAGCATGGGATATTCGATCGGCGGCAGCAAGTCCACCGGCAAATAGCGAAATCCCATGACCCCGATTACGATGATGATGAGGAATACCATGGTTGTGGCGACCGGGCGTTTTACGGCTATACGGGTGATATTCATGAAGATTTTCCGGTGATGTCATGGCTGCTGCTGATCTGAGCGGTATCGGCTTCTTGCTGACGCTTGCGCTGGATAATATCCTGAATGAGATCCTCACGCTGCAGGCGCTGCAGTTCCTCAACCCAGTTCCATGTTACTGGACGAACCCGGGCACTGCCGGAATCATCGCCAAGCAAATCCTGCCCGATAGTAACCACCCAGGCGCCCGGCTCGATGCCACTGACACCCGCACTCATCGCACCCCGCGCGATAACATTAATGGGAACAAAACGGAACAATTTGGGATCGGTCAGGGTTCCGCCACCACGACTCTCGTCGAGTTGTGCGATCGGTTCGCCGGTCAGCGAATCGGTGGTGATAAAGACGCCGACCGATGCTGTTGCCGGGTTTTCCCAGATGGCGCTCAATGGAATCTGGGTGGCCTCTTCGCTTTCGCCATAATAAATATCAACAGTCACGAACATACCCGGCATCAGGGAATGACCGGGATTGGCAAATTCGATTTCGGCGATTGTACTGTGTGAAACAGGATGCAAAAACGGCGAAATACGGGCGACCGGCGCCGATAATACACCGCCGGGGAGATTTTCCGATGCAATCGTGGAACGCTGATTTTCATCAATATACGAAAGCATATGATCGGTCAAAATGACTTCCACTCGAACCGAGTCGAGTTGTCCGAGCGTAAACAAACGCGTATTCGAGGTGACCAGCATACCGATTTCGGCATTGCGATTGCCGATTGTCCCCTCAACCGGGGCTCGGACCACTGTGCGGGATAACTCTTCTTTTCGCTCTTCTACTGTTGCCCAGGCCTGCTCAACCCGCGCCTGCGCCAGCTCGGCATCGGCTTCGGCGGCAATTGCCTGTGATTCTATTTCTTCGAACTCGCTGGGGCTGATAAGATTTTTGTCGGAAAGATTAGTACTGCGCTCAAGTTCAGCCTGTAGCCGTTTATGGGCCGCGTCCGCCTGTTTGGCCTGAGCGACTGTGATCCGGTAATTGGCCTCGGCCTGTTTCAATTGCTCGCGGAACTCCGTGTCACGAAGCTTGAGCAGAGCTTGTCCCGATTCGACAAACTCGCCATTGTTGACATATATTTCCTCAATAGCGGCGCTTACCTGGGGATACAATTCGACCTGATTTTTGGCCTTCACCGACCCGCTCAGGCGTTCGGTCAACGGCAAACTTCCGAATCGAGCCTGAACCGCTTCTACGGCTGGAATGAGCTGCTCTCTCCCCCGACCACGGGCCGCCTGCGAGTCACCGGAGCAGCTTCCAAGATGGAGAAGAAGAACCAGGGAAATAGCGAAATTTATCGACAATACGAAGAATTTGAGAGGTGTCGGGGTACGCGTCGTCATAGGCTCTTTCTATTTAATACGGTACGAATTGGATATTAATATACCAATGGCCACGTTTACTGCAACACCAAATACCGGCGAAATTGTTTCTTTAGGCACTCTTCGCCGGCGATTTACATACTTCCCTTATACAAAACAAGCGGTCCAACAGTTAAAACTTCTTGACCATAGTGATCCGCCGATATATACTGGCACAATTTTGGGGATGGAATCCCCCGGACTTCAATGACGGCTTGAATATTTCTGCACCGGCCACGCCTTTTGGCTGGGTACAAACCAACGGGCTGGCAGTTCTGCTGAGAAAGAATGAAAGGATTTCATCCATGCTGCAAAAACTCACCCTGCTCGCTCTGGCCGGAGCTCTTGGTACCCTCGCCAGATATGGTCTCGCCGGCGGAGTCCAGAAAATATATGGTACGCCCTCACCCTGGGGAACTTTTGCAGTCAACATTATCGGGTGTTTTCTGGCCGGATTACTCTGGGCATTGTTTGAAGGCCGATGGCAGGTTTCGGCAGAAACGAAAACAGTTCTCCTGGTCGGCTTTATGGGTGCCTTTACGACATTTTCGGCATTCATTCTCGAGTCAAGTGAACTGGCCCGCTCGGCGACATGGATGAATGCCGCCGCCAATGTCGCCCTTCAAACCGGACTTGGATTTCTCGCTCTCTTTATAGGGGCGGCACTGGCACGGACGGTATAGCTAATCTCAGAATTCTCAAAACGGCATTATGCGTGAATGGCCCGCTTGCGCCCCGCAGTCTTCGTTTGTGCTACGCTTGCCGAACGGTGGTCGATTTACCCCCTAAGGCCGCCGTCGCATTACGATCAAACAACACAATCATTGTGTAAATACCGACTATGGTCCCATGGGGAATCATAAACAGATAAATAAACGACATGACCAGGGCAAAAACCCGGCCCCAGCGTTGATAGAAGAAAAGACCGACAGCGGCCATAATACCGATCATCGAAAAGATGATGAATATCAGCGGCGGTATGGTCGTATCGAAAAAGATAAGGCCGATTATCGCCGCGATTATATGGAAGATATTCAATGCGACATGCAGCCGGGCGACAATCAGGATATGCTTTTCCCTGTTTTCCATTACATCATCCCCCTCTTTTTACATGATACGAATTCATCACCGATTTCTTTATTCCGGTGAAATATTGGCGCAGTAGATTGACTATTGACGGGTCTTGATTCATACTTGGTGTCAGTTTATGGTCAAAGCGATGGCAAATAAAACCATACTCATTATCGGCGGCGGTCCGGCCGGACTCATGGCCGCCGGACAGGCGGTAATCAACGGCGCCAGTGCGATCATTCTGGAAAAAATGTCACGGCCATGCCGTAAACTCAGTATCACCGGCAAGGGCCGCTGTAACCTGACCAATACCGCCGAGCTGCGTGAATTTATCGAGCATTTCGGGCGCAATGGCAAATTTCTCCATCAGGCATTTAACCGCTTCTTTTCTAATGAGTTACAATCGTTTTTCGCCGAACTGGGGGTACCGCTCAAAATCGAACGCGGCGGCCGGGTTTTTCCCGTCGATGACAATGCCCCGGCTGTAGCCGTCGCTCTGATCGAATGGGCGGTGAATCTGGGTGTGGAAATACAGACCAACACGCGAGTTGCGCGGCTTATCATAGAGAATAATATGGTAACGGGCGTCGCATGCGATGATGGCCGGGTGCTTCACGGTGCCGTTATCATCGCCACCGGCGGGAAATCATATCCGGCAACCGGCTCGACCGGCGATGGCTATACCCTGGCTGAATCTGTCGGGCACACTATCCGGCCGACATTTCCATCGCTGGTACCGCTTGAGACGTCGGATACATCGCTTAAATCACTCGATGGGCTTAACCTGAAGAATGTGAAAGCGACCGTAAAAATCGATGGTAAAAAGAAAGAAAGTCAGTTCGGGGAAATGACTTTCACAGATTCGGGGATATCCGGGCCGATAATCTTAACACTCAGCCGTGATATCGTCCGCGCGCTTGAAAACAAACAGCAGGTTGAACTTTTAATCGATTTGAAACCCGCACTGGATGAAAAGAAACTGGACACGCGCCTTATCCGGGAGTTATCGACACCCGCCAATGAACCGTTTGAAAATATACTTAAGACATTACTGCCCGGCCGTTTAATCCCGGTCTGCCTCGCACAACTCGGCATCCCCGGTGATAATTTCAATCATCAGATTACCGCCGCGGAGCGACATCGCCTGCTGAGCTGGTTAAAGGCATTTCGTATCCCGATTTTCGGCCACAGATCGTATAACGACGCCATTGTCACCGCCGGCGGTATCGCTATCAAAGAAATTAATCCCCATACGATGGAATCGAAGATCATCAGGGGTTTGTATCTTGCAGGCGAAGTTATTGATATCGATGGCGACACCGGCGGATACAACCTGCAGGCGGCATTTTCAACCGGATGGCTGGCCGGCCGCGCGGCGGCCGCACAGGTACTGGCATGACCGATTACTCTCTGGTTTAGCCGCAAAAATTCTACACCGGGTCGTTCGGCGCTGATCGTCTTTACAAAAAGTACTGCAGGTGTGGTTAAGAGCTTTGATGGCACGCTTCTTGCTTTAATACTGGTTAGTAGACGTATTAGAAATCTCCCATGCACTGACAAACATCGAGGAGGATAACACTGTGAATACCCTCGACAAACAAGAACTGTTGAATCTGATAGAGAACTCTGAAAAACCCTGCCTGTCTCTTTATCAGCCGACACACAGGGCTTACCCGCAACATGAACAGGATTCAATCCGCTATAAAAACCTGTTGAAAGAACTTGAGGAATCCCTCAGGCAGAAATATCCGGACCGCGAATTCCAGCCACTTCTGGAACCGTTTCGAAAACTCGGTCAGGATCGCAACTTCTGGACTCATGCGCGCGATGGTCTGGCGGTTCTGGGCTCACCCGACGTGTTCCGATTCTTCACACTCCAGCGCCCCGTACCGGAACTGGCTGTTGCCGCCGACAGTTTCCATATCAAACCGTTGATTCGCATTCTGCAGTCAGCCGACCGGTATCAGGTTCTGGGCGTGAGCCGTGATTCATTCCGTCTTTTCGAGGGCAATCGCGATGTTCTCGATGAAATCGAGCCGCATGACAGTATCCCGCGTACGATGACCGCAGCCCTGGGCAAAGAGACCACCGATGAACATCATACCGTCGCATCATATGGCGGAGCACAGGATCCGCATTCACCGATGCATCATGGACATGGCGGTAAAAAGGCCGATATCGACATTGATACCGAGCGTTTTTTCAGGGCGGTCGACGCCGGTGTTTTCGAGCACCATTCCAAGCCGACACAACTGCCGGTAATTCTGGCGGCGCTGCCGGAACATCATGCCCTTTTCCACCACATCAGCACGAATCAATTTCTTCTGGAAAAGGGTCTTGATTTTTTTCCCGAAAAACACATGTCACTCGATGACATCCGCACCCGCGTCTGGAAATTTCTTGAACCGCGTGTCATCAAACGATTAAATATCATTACCAATCAATTCGTAGAGGCAAGGCCAAAGGATAATGGCCACGATGATCCCTCGGAGATCGCCAAAGCGGCGGTGGCCGGACGAATCGACACACTCCTTATCGAGGCCGACCGCCAGATACCCGGTCGCATCGATACCGCCAATGGCGAAATCGAACTGGATCATCTGGAACATCCCGAAACCGATGATATTCTCGATGATATCGGTGAGATAGCGCTGAAAAAAGGCGGTGAAGTCATTGTCGTTCCGAAAGAACGAATGCCGACCGGAACCGGAATAGCAGCCGTCTATAGATACTGATGGCACAGGGATCAATCGCGGAGTTAATTATCGGGCAGTTAATACCGGCATTTTTTGGCATCATGCCGGCGGCTCCGTTTTTAATCAACAATTGGAAATGACGGCCTGCGATCGGCACGGGCGGCTCAGTGGCTGGTGTATGCTGAGTATTTATGATTGTGTGGTTCGGTCTTGATTCGATGTGTGGTGTTTGAGTTTATCAATCAGCCTGGCGTCTACTGAAAACCTGCCACCGCCTGTGATAAGTAAAAACATGGATCCGATCAGCATCGCGAAATCAGTGCGGGAGGCATGGGCCATCGACCAGAAGCCGTAGTGTGAAAGCTCACGAAGGTGGAATCCCCAAAAACCATGACCAAGCAGTATCGGGATCTTCGTCGAAACGATGGCAACAACCATATTTATCGCCAGAAACAGTGCCGCAATTCGAGTCACGAATCCAATGAGAATAAGACTTCCCGCCACTATTTCGACCACACCTACGAAATTGGCCGCTATCTCCGGGAGGGGAATGCCGATCGATTCGAAACGGCCAACACCTCTCGCCGCCGGGTATATGAATTTCTGGATGCCCTCTGAAAGAAAAATCGCGCCCACCGCAATGCGAATCAGTACGACTGTCACGGAGGTATCTGTTTTCAGGGAGTTGCGTATCGCGATATTCAATCTCTGCCTCCATCGCCTAATGATAAGTGGCATAGCATTGATATACTGTGATACCTGTGGAAACGAAAAGCGGCAAGATTATCTTTATGATTCTTTCACGGCCGCCAAAATCTCCAGAATCGCCTTCTTGCCGTCATTGAAAAACATCACAGTGTTGTCATTGGCAAAAAGCGGATTAGGTATCCCGGCAAATCCCGGTGACAGGCTTCGCTTAATCACGACTACAGTGCGGGCTTTGTCGACATCTATGATCGGCATCCCGGCAGTCGGCGATTTGGGATCGGTCCGGGCCGCCGGATTGACGACATCGTTGGCGCCAATGACTATCGCCACATCAACCTGTTCCATGACGGGGTTGATATCATCCATTTCGATAAGCTTGTCATAATCTACATTGGCTTCAGCCAGCAGCACATTCATATGCCCCGGCATGCGTCCGGCCACCGGGTGAATGGCATAATCCACAGCAATCTCACGCTGCTCCAGGAGATTGGCCAGGTCGCGCACCGCATGCTGCGCCTGCGATACCGCCATGCCGTAACCGGGTACAATCACGGCCCTGCGGGCGCCATCGAACAACATCGCAATTTCTTCGGCCGAAGTCGCTTTGATATTGCCGGCGTAGACGTCATCGTCCGAGGCCGCATCCGCACTCGGGCCAAGAACCCCGAAAAGGACGTTGGTCAGCGAACGGTTCATCGCCTTACACATAATATTTGTCAAAATCAGCCCTGAGGCGCCGACCAGGGACCCGGCAATTATAAGGACGGAATTGCTGATCACAAAGCCCGTTGCGGCTGCAGCCAATCCCGAATAGGAGTTCAGCAGCGCGATTACCACCGGCATATCGGCCCCGCCGATTGATAAGGTGATCAACACACCAAGGACTCCGGCCACGCCGAGCAAAACCCAGAAAAGCATCGTGTTGCCCGGATTTAGTACCGCCAGCACACCAAGACCGACCGCAACGACAGCGAAAAGAATTTTTAATGCATTCATACCCGGGAAGGTGCTTTTCTTTAAAAGCAACAAACCGCCGATAAGAACGCCCGATACTATAATCCCGACCGACAACACCGGTTCGTTTTGCGCCCAGGTTGACACCCCCAGCCATACCGCCCCGGCGATGACAAGAGCGGAAAAACCATATTTAATCAGCTTCTGCCAGAAATACAGCTTCCATGATACTGCCAAAAATTCAGCCAGTTTTCCAAAAGCGACATAACTGCCGAAAAACGTCACCGAACCGATAATGCCCGATATTATTATAGCGATCCGCATCTGCATATCCGGACCGGGCGTTGATACCGTCTGCAATGCCGCCACCAGCGCTGAACCGGCCACGAGAGCCGAGGCCCCGCCACCGAAGCCATTGAAGAGACCGACCATCTCCGGCATCTTGGTCATCTTGACCTTCATCGCCGCAAAGGAGCCAATGACTGTTCCCGCCGCCACGCCGATCAGAATGAACTGCCATTCGAAACGGTCACTCAACAGGGTTGCCACAATCGCCAACACCATCGCCAGTGCCGCCAGACGGTTCCCGCGTACGGCGCGACGGGGATGCGCCAGACCTTTGAGACCGACGATAAACAGCACGGCCGCGGCCAGATACGCGATATTTACTATGTCCTGACTAAGGATAATTAATCCCTTCTCTTGAACATCTTCAGCATGCGATCAGTGACCAGAAAACCACCGACAACATTGATCGTCGCGAATATCACCGCGACCAAAGCCAGAATCTGAGACAATGTACCGCCATCCATACTGCCGGCCAGAACCAGCGCGCCGATTATTGAAATCCCGGAAATGGCATTAGAGCCGGACATGAGCGGGGTATGCAACGTCGGCGGCACCTTGGTGATAATCTCGAACCCGACGAAAATCGCCAGGACAAAGACTGTAAAGAGCATAACCAGACTACCCATTAGTGCTCACTCCCTTCTTCCCGAACATTAATTCCAAAGACGTCACGCAGGCGCGCATTGGTGATCTCGCCATCTTTTGTCATCATACTTTCGCGTGTAATTTCATCATCCATATCAATAGTGAAAGCGCCATCTTTCATGAGGTGTTTGCAGAAATTGAACAGGTTGGTGGCGTACATCTTACTGGCATGAAACGGAATTGTTGCCGGCAAATTAACCGGCCCGACAATCGAGACGCCATGGTAGTCAACCGTCTCCCCCGGTGAGGTCAGATCGCAATTACCGCCGCGCTCCGCGGCCAGATCGACAATCACAGATCCGGGCCGCATGCCCGTGACCATCTCTTCAGTCACCAGAATCGGCGCCTTTTTCCCGGGAACTGCGGCGGTGGTGATGACCACGTCGCTTTCGGCAACGACTGCGGTCATTACTTCGCGTTGACGGCGATAAAACTCCTCATCCATTTCTCTGGCATAACCGCCCTTGTCTTCCGATTTGTCGGCTTCAAGTCCCAGATCGACAAATGTGGCTCCGAGGCTCTCGACTTGTTCCTTTACGGCCGGACGGATATCATACCCTTTGACCACTGCCCCGAGCCGTTTGGCCGACGCTATCGCCTGCAGCCCGGCCACACCAGCCCCGATAACAAAAACCCGCGCCGGAGAAATCGTACCGGCGGCCGTCATCAGCATCGGGAACATTTTTGGCAGAAGCTCTGCGGCAATGAGAACCGCCTTATACCCGGCCACCGTAGCCATGGACGACAACACATCCATAGTCTGCGCCCGCGTAATACGCGGCATCAACTCCAGCGCAAACGACTGCACGCCCTTGTCGGCGATTGCCTGTACTTCGTCTTTGGCAGTAAGCGGCTCGAACATGGCGATCAGGGTATGCTTTGGCTGGAATAAATCGAGGTCTTCTTTGCCGTGTTCAGGATTAGCTCCCAGCCCCCGGACCTGCGCAATGATATCGCTTTTTTGGAAGACAGTTTTGCGGTCGGATACAATCTCGGCCCCGGCATCAGCATATTGATCATCGGAAAACCCGGCCCTGATACCGGCACCGGATTCGACAATTACTTTGATACCGATTTTTTTTAATCGGCCGATATTGTCGGGAGTGATCGCGACCCGGCGTTCGCCGGGAAAGGTCTCGGCGGTAACGCCGATTGTCACCTGCTTTGTCTTGTCTTTCTCCTGCTCGCCCAAAACCTTGTTTGGCCTCCAGTCTGAGCTCTCATCACGGCGATATCAATATGGTATTTGATACAGGTAACAGATATCGGCCTTAATCGTTCCCATATAGCATACGGCGGATTTTTGCAGGATTTTGGGGTAAATCGTTGGCATTACAAAAAACCCCGGCCGAAACCGGGGTTTTTAACATTCTATGGCGGCCCCGATATCACTCTCCCCAAACTTTTGTGGTATTCGCATTTACGGTAAAGACAAGCTACGCTGTGAGCAATGGAAGCCGTTGGAAGAACATCGATTAGAGGGAAATGGCATCCTGGGCCATCACGGAAACAAAGGGTTTACACGACCTTGTAGCTACACCGTGACCGTTCTTCTGCATTCGTTTATCGAGCAAAAAATGGCACGAGAACTGCTAATCATCAAGCAGGTCTAAAAACTCCATGATACTTGCCGCGGTGTATATAAGGTCCTGAGGCGCGGCTCCGCCGATCCCGTGACCGGCGTATGGGATCTCAGTATACCATACCGACTGGTCTGCTTGCTCCATAGCGTCTGCCATCTTCCGCCCAGGGCCCGGCACGACTCGCGGATCTTCCCCGCCCTGATTTATGTAGAGAGGTTTGGTAATTTGGGAGGCGTTATTGCGGGGAGAAATTGAGTCAAGGAATTCCGCCATTCCCGGCTCGGAAAGATCCCCCACTTCTCCTCGTTCCCAGCCACAGAAGAATCGATTCTGTGCGATCGACTTAAGGTCAGATACCCCGACCATACTTATGCCGCCTTTGAAGGCATCGGGATAACGTATGAGGGATTCCATTACGAAGTACCCGCCCCACGACTCCCCAAACAGCACGATGCGTTCACTGTCAAGATTCGGCTGTTGCTTTATCCAGTCGAGAAGGGCCCCGACATCTTTGATCTGCGACTGCCGACTGAAACCGTCGTCGGCACGTTCGAAGGTGGTGCCATACCCCCACGTGCCACGGTAGTTCGGAAGCAGGACAGTGTACCCCTTCGAGATGAACAGACTGAAGAGAGGATTCCTAGGTGCTGCCACTGGCGTGAACAATGCGTCAGGGCCACCATGAAAAGCGATTACCACGGGGCGCTTGTCACTGTCAGAATCAATCGGTTCATACATGAAAGTGTGAATTCCGGTCATGACACCGATCACGGAATCTGTTGTTTTGTATTCGAAATCTGAAAATCTGATCTGCGATCCGGCGGTAGTATCAACAGCATCAACTACTGTAGAGAGAGCGTCTGTCTTCAAGTCCGCTGACATCAGGCGCATGCCGTTAAGCGACATGGTACAGAAATAGACCAGATTCCTTTCCGGATGAACGAAGACCTTGTTCTCCCACTGGTGGGCGATGAGGTTTTCCCTGTCGTCATACAGTACACGGTCCTGGTTCTCGTGGCGATCGAACACATGGAGAGCGGGATACCCTTTCTCCACCATCACATAGACGATGTAGCGCTCATCCGGGGAGAAGCACAACTGCCAGACATCGGCGTTCCGTTGCGGCGAGAGGCGCTTGCTCTCGCCCGTAAAGACATTCCTTTCCCATAGGCTGACGAATTCCCGTTCATCCTCAGATTGTCCGGTTCTTGCATAGATAGCAAGCGAATCGTTCTTACCCAAAACGAACCGGTGCTGCTGAGAGTACCAGGCCGGTTCATTGCCGTGGTAGAAGACTCCTTCGCTCTCTTCGGCGAAAACCAGTTCATAAGAGCCATTGTCAAGGTCGACCCGTAACAGACGACCCGTCTTGTCGTCGTCAGATTGAAGCACGTACGCATATTTCAGCTGGGAATCGAATCCTTCGACTAACAGGTGGCCTTCGAAGGAACACAGTGCCACGGGCGTGCGGTCGGCCCGGAGATTGATGCGGTACAGAGTATGCTTGTTCGTCTCCATATCTATGACATAGACCAATACAATGGAACCATCAGGCGAAATACTATAGTGGAAAACTCCATACCCTGCGGAGAGCAATGTTGCTGAACTGTCGGTCGCAGCATGATAGATTATCAAGTCATATTGCTCGTTCGTTGCCCGGTCCTGCAGAAAGAGATACTCGTCATTGCTTCCCGGGATTCTTTCAACATTGGACGCATATGGGAGTGTTATCGAGATCGGCGCGACATCCCCGGTGCTGTTTTCAACCGCAAACATCCCCCCAATAGCGTTCTCGTATATGAGATTTTTGTTATGGTCAAAGCCGTGCACGAATATGAAAGAAGGTGGTTGGTTTAGGGCTCCAATTATGGCTACCAGGTTGGACCAGCCGATGCGAGGGACATTCTTGGTGACAACGCTCCCCGCATTGGGAACACCAATTATCGCGAGTACTGTTGCTACGATCAGTGCGACCCCGGCAACGACGCCCAGGGTCCATTTGGCAACCGTCCAAAATCTCTTCATTCACTTCTCTCCACGTTTCAATTGAAGACGAAGATAAATCGCCTCGTCTCGATAACCTACCGAATAATAGATATGACCAACCCATATTTGATTCGTATGGCCTATGACCACATCGTATCTGCGATCAACGAAAGTTGTATGCTGGGATTCAACAACTTAGTGACCGGTGGGGAATAACAAAAAGGCTCGGCGGCAACGCGCCATCTCTATTGCATTGTATAGCAATAACTTATAAAACAGCGGCCCCAACATCACTCTCCCCAAACTTTTGTGAGGTTCGTGTTTTCGGTAGAATTCGGCCACTCATCGGCACGTGGAACGCATTGGAAAACAACAACATAGACGCGGAGCAGGCGATGAGCCCCACCGCTCTATACCATATCCTGCTTGAGCCCAGTAACTACTTGCCC
>CAZGLR010000008.1:0-7592 GCA_964526635.1 uncultured Ignavibacteriales bacterium
CGCCGGACCAGCCGCGCCACGGTCGTATCCGGTTTTTTGAAGCAGACATTATCATCACGACGGCCTGAATTTCCCGAAGACAATATCGACATTATCCCGATGCCGGTCGGGATGGAGACTTTTCCTAAAACACCATTGCCCGATACCGACCGGCCGATGATTTTATCGGTAGCGCGATATACGAGGCAGAAGCGTCTTGATGATATTATTAAAGCGGCGGGGCGAGTCGCTGCCGAGGGCATACAATTCAAGCTTATTCTGGTCGGCGAGGGGCCTTTGAAAGGCGAACTGGAAAGACTGATTACGCAAACGGGTCTGCAGGATATGATCGAGATGATCCCGCTGGTCTCGCAGCAGCGTCTTGGTGAGTTATATCGGGAATCATCGGTGGTCGTTCTGGCCTCGGAAAATGAGGGCTTCGGGCTGGTCCTGGTTGAGTCGGCCCTGACCGGGAGACCCGCGCTGGTGGTCCGTTCGGGCGGGATAACGGATATCGTGATCGATGGCGAAAATGGTCTCATGTGCGAACTTGGTGATATAGATGCGCTGGCGGCAAATATGAAACGACTATTGACCGATCGCGACTTGCGCGAAAAGATGGGAGAAAACGCCTATAAGCGAGCGATGGCTAAATTTTCGACGCCGGTTCTGGTGGATAAAGTGTATTATACATTTGCCGAAGTTCTTGCCTCGGCCGGAGGGAGCCGTGGCTAAATCTTCCCGGGCAATAATCTGGCGCGTCGCTCAGGTCGTCTTAATTGGTGTCATCATCTTTTTCATGGGCCGCCAGATCGTGACCAACTGGAGTGAGATTTCGTCGTTTCGCTGGCAGTTGAATGCCGTGTATCTGGGGTTTTCGGTTATTCTGGTGGTGGCGGCGTTGTTTGTGTTTTCAACAACGTGGAAGCTGATTATCAAATCACTGGGTTCTGAAATTCCGGTATTGAAAGCGTTTAAGATCGCTTTTCTGGCTAATCTGGGCCGGTACATTCCGGGGAAGATCTGGCAGGTATTCGGGATTATTTATATGGCCAAGAAGGAAGGGGTGTCAGAAGAGGAATCGGTGGCTTCATTCGGGTTGACCCAGATATTCGCGATACCGTCGGGATTGCTGGTCGGGCTTCTGGGATACTGGTTGTTTCATGGCGGTGATCAGACAATAACGCATAAGCCGGTAATAACCGGCGGCATGGCGCTGGCGGCGGTCGGGATTGCGGCGGTTTCGCTAATGATTGTCTTTTTTCCGCGGCCGATCGAACGGCTGGCCAATCTGATTTTGACGAAGATGCGGCGCCGTCCAATAAAACTGCATATGCATAAATCACTTGCGGCAGCCATATATGCCGGTTATTTTCTGGCCTGGAGCCTGTATGGAGTGGCCTTTTGGGTCTTCCTGCGGGGAGTCAGCCCGGTTGATTCGCCGGTGATCGCAGTCGTGGGTATATTCAATATTGCCTATCAGATCGGCTATTTGGTTATTCTGGCGCCGGGAGGTATGGGTCCGCGCGAAGCAGTTATTACCATTTTGCTGGCGCCATATTATACACAGCCGGTAGCGGCCGCTATCGCAATTGCATCACGGTTATGGGTTATTGCGGCCGAGACAATTGCCGCTCTTATTGCCTTGCGCATAAAATAGGAGAGTATCGTGGCCAAAAAAGACAAAATCCTCAGCGGTAATATTGCCTCTAATTCCCTCCTGTTCAAAGCAGTGTTTTTTGGGGTCTTGCTGGTGATCGTCATCGCGCTGTTTAATTCATTTGTCTTCTCGGATAAGATGCTCTACAGCTCCGATCAGATTCAGGCCGGTGTCATGTTCCGGTCATTTTATATGGATTATTTTCGTGACCATGGGCGCCCGCCGGTGTGGAATCCCTTTCAGTTTTGCGGGATACCATACATAGACGGTTTCCACGGTGACACCTTCTATCCGTTATCGTTCATCCCCAAGCTTCTCCTGAGTGCTGATCGCGCGCTGGGTTGGAATATGCTGTTTCATGTTCTCCTGGCCGGCATCACCATGTTTATGTGTGCTCGAACTTTTGGACGATCACAGGTGGCATCGTCGCTGGCGGCGGTATCGTACATGCTGGCCGCGTATCTCATCTCACAGGTCGCGCCGGGACATGACGGCAAGATGTATGTGACAGCTTTGTTTCCATTGACTCTGTTGTTGATCGAGAAGGCCTTTGAGGGAAGACGGCCGGCGCTTTACTTTGCCCTGTTAGGATTGACGATCGGCGTTATCATCCTGACCCCGCATCCACAAATGGCGTATTATACGCTCTGGGCCTGTGCCTTTTATTTTACCTACCGTCTGATTTTCCTGATCATTGATACAAAGGTTGTGACAAAGGCGGTGTTGCCGATCGGGTTGTTTGTTTTGGCCGTTGTGGTCGGCTTGTCGATTTCCGCGATCCATTTTTATCCAGGATATAATTACGTTCAGAAATATTCACCGCGTTCGGATGAAAAGCGGGGGATGGACTGGGCTAAATCGTGGTCGATGCATGCGGAAGAGGCTGTTTCGCTGATTGTACCGGAATTTTCCGGCGTCTCAACCGACGAGGGCAACACCTATTGGGGGCGTAATGCCTTTAAGGATAATTCCGAATATGCCGGGGCTATTCCCCTGATGCTGGCCATTGTGGCGGTAGCGATGGTTCGTTCGCGCAAGACATGGTTTTTCGGCGGTCTGGCGGTGTTTGCCCTGATTTATGCCCTGGCCGCCAATACGCCGTTTTTCTATATTTTTTATCATCTTATACCCAATGTCAAATCGACCCGGGCCTGGTCGATGATCATGTTTCTGTTTTCGTTTTCAATCGCGCTCCTGGCGGCGTTTGCAATAGATTTTATTATTCAGCACAGCCGACAGTTGAAGGATAACTCCAAACGGCTCTTTCAAATCAGCCTGTTTGGCCTGCCGGCGCTGGTCTTGCTGGGGGCGCTGTTCTTTTCGGCTGCGCCCGAGGCCGCGGTTGGATTGTACAAAGGGATATTTTATAGTTCGATCCCCGCGCAGAAGGCGGCTATACTGCAGCAGCATTTGCCCAATATCACTGCCGGATTCTGGATTATGACGGTTTTTTTGGGAGCAACGGCAGTGATAGTCTGGCTGTTCAGTAGAAAAGCATTGCCTGTCGCGGCGTTGCTTATAATTGTGGCGCTGGCTGTCATCGACGGTTATCGTTTCGATTCCCGCTTTATTCGAACGGTTGATTATCATCAAATGTATCCCCGTTTACCGCTGGCCGATTGGCTGATGGCGCAAGAGGATAAATACCGGGTCCTTGATTTAACGTCGGGGTATTTGCCCGCCAATTATTTCCCCACCATGAGGATTGAGGATATGAATTCGCAGCACGGTAATCAACCGCGCTGGTTTCAGAATTTAATCGGCGGGACAGCTATGCGGAACCTCTTCAATCTTAATTTGATGAATATGACCAATACGCGGTATCTGGTTTTGAGCCCGCGTTCGCCGATACGGGGTGAGCAGCTTGGTCCGGCGGGGTTCACGCAAGCACATACCTGGCAGAATTTTCAAATATATGAAAACCCTATGGCCAACGACCGGGCCACAATGATATACAACTGGGTGGTCGAACCGGATGAGGAAAAATTGAGCCAGATGATTCTCGGCCAATCATTCAATCCGGCAACGACCGCTGCGCTGATGGAAGATCCCGGAATTATCCCGATTGCCGATACTATTCAACCGGTGGGGAGGACGGAAATCGTGGAATATGAAAACGATCATATCACCATTGCAGTTGAAACCACCCAACCCGGGTTGTTGGTTTTGGCCGACAACTGGTACCCGTCGTGGAAGGCGTTTGTCGACGATGAGGAACAGACGGTTTATCGTACCAACGCCGCCTTTCGGGGAGTGGTGGTGCCGGCCGGGAACCATACCGTCGAATTCCGGTATATCTCTCAAATGCATTGGACCGGCATGCTGTTAACTCTGGCCGGGCTGGCTGTTGTGGGTGTCGTGGCGGTAGCCGGCGGTCTGCGCAAAAAACCGCTTCTTTCCGGAAAAAAGGCGTGAGTATGAGCAATTCAGAAAAACGGGCTGTCATTGTTTTCCCGACGTACAACGAAAAGGAAAACATCGAAAAAATCGTCGCGGCAGTTCTGCAAAAAGATAATCGAATTCATGTTCTGATCGTCGATGATAATTCACCCGACGGCACCGGGGAAATCGCCGATCGGATGGCGTCGGAAAATGAAAAAATCAATGTGCTGCATCGACCGGGCAAGCAGGGGCTGGGGACAGCCTACATCGCCGGTTTCAAATGGGCACTGGAGCACGGCTTCGACTACATCTTCGAGATGGATGCCGACTTTTCGCACAATCCCGATTATTTACCCGATTTCCTAAGGGAAATTGAGGAAAATGATCTGGTCCTCGGCTCCCGGTATATATCCGGCGTCAATGTGGTCAACTGGCCGATGTCCCGGTTGCTGCTGTCATATTATGCAAACAAGTATACCCAGATCGTTACCGGCCTGCCGATCCGTGATGCCACCGGCGGGTTCAAATGTTTTCGGCGCGAGGTCCTCGAAGCGATTGATCTTGACGCAGTGCGATCCAACGGGTATACCTTCCAGATAGAAATGTCTATGCGGGCCTATTTGCGCAACTTTCGAATCAAGGAGATCCCGATCATTTTCACCGATCGTGAACATGGCACCTCCAAGATGTCGAAGAAGATTGTTCGAGAAGCGATGTGGATGGTCTGGTGGCTCAGGCTGGCC
Source organism: uncultured Ignavibacteriales bacterium (assembly GCA_964526635.1). Classification (GTDB taxonomy): domain Bacteria; phylum Zixibacteria; class MSB-5A5; order GN15; family JAAZOE01; genus CAZGLR01. The sequence goes on from CAZGLR010000008.1 coordinate 4,765, forward strand.
AGGATGTTCAAAAAGCTGTAAATCTCCGGATGCTGCCGGTGGATTATACCGATTCTGTTTCAGTCCTAATTATCAATCACCGTTCGGGTGCGGTTTTAAAGACCTGCCTCGATGCCCTGCTGGCTGCAGATCAGTATATCAGGGAAATCATCATCGTCGACAATCCCGCCTCGAATGCGGCCGGCCATGTGCCGCCGGCGAAATATCCCAAGCTGAAAATTATAGCAACGCCACGACGGCTGGGGTTCGGTAGCGCCGCCAATTTCGGAGCGGAGCGGGCATCAGGATCGTATTTACTCATTCTCAATCCCGATATAGAGATACAGGCGAATACGGTTCCCGGTCTTCTGCTGGCGATTACGCGGGATGCAGATGAAACGGTCGGGCTTGCAGTGCCTCGATTAACCGATGTCGACGGTAACTTCCAGTCATCATGTCGCTCTTTCCCTGATATTACCAATCTCCTGTATTCCCGGCAATCGTTATGGACCCGGTTTTTCAGTGGCGAAAGCCATCAGTACACGCTGCCTGATTTCGAAAATGATACGATCGTGGAATCCGCCGCGGCAGCCTGTTTGATGATCAGGAGCGATTTGTTCCATCGATTGGGCGGTTTCGATACCCGCTTTTTTATGTATGTCGAGGATACTGACCTGTGCCTGCGGGCGAATCAACACGGGTACAAATTAATGTATGTGCCGTCGGCGGCGGTGACCCATATCGGCGGCTATAGTACCGGCCGATATCCCCTGCGGCGGATTATCTGGCATCACGTGTCCCTCTGGAAATTCCTGCTGAAACATCGGTCAACAATAGGCACGATTTGCATTGCGACCCCGGTCTTGATAGTAAACTGTATCTTGTCTTTGGTGATCAAAAGCTTTACTTTAGGCAAGTGAACTGGTCTGATTTCATCATCGTCATCGCGGTGGCCGGAGCGGTAACCGGACTTCTGGTGCCTCTGGTGAGCACTTTGTGTCATCGCTTAAATTTGCTCGATATCCCCGGACAACACAAGTCGCATCGTATTCCAACACCCCGTCTGGGCGGGGTGGCGATTTTTATCGGCTTCTGGAGTTCGATTGCGCTGGCATTGTGGCTGTACCCGGTTTTTTCTGAAGAGCTGGGTCCTTTCATGTATTATATCTTCGGCGGCGGACTGGTGATATTCCTGCTCGGGTGTATTGATGATATCGGGGATCTGCCGGCGCCGATGAAGCTGGCCGCAGAGTTGGGCGTCGGGATGATTTTGTATCTCGAGGGGCTGCAAATCGATGTCATATTTATACCATTTCATGGTCCTGCCGAACTGGGTTTTTTATCGCTGCCGGTGACGCTGATATGGTTTGCCGGTATCACCAATTGTATCAATTTGATCGATGGGCTCGATGGTCTTGCGGCCGGTGTATCAGCCATTGCAGCGCTGGTCTTTTTGTTCGTCGGGGTGTATTTTGCACTGGCCACGGTCACCGTGTTTGCGACCGGTATGATCGGCGCCTGTATTGTATTTTTGTATTTCAATCATTATCCGGCCAGGATTTTCATGGGTGACAGCGGATCGTTGTTTCTGGGTTATTTGTTTGCAGTGCTGTCGATTTTGTTTCCTATTAAGACCTTTGCGACCGCCGCCATTTTTGTCCCGATACTGGCGCTCGGGGTCCCGATTTTTGAGACAGTCCTGTCGTTTTCCCGCCGGGTGGTCAGCGGCCAGAAATTTTATCAGGCGGATAAGCAGCATATTTTCCATTATCTGACCGCATCGGGGTTATCGCCCTCGCAGGTGGTCTGGCTGTTTTATATTGTTTCGTCGATTTTTGCGGTGTTTGCAGGGGCTATGTTCATTGTGGACAAGCGCTTGGTATTTACCGTGATGGTCGTTTTTATGGTTGTAATTTTCGCAGTTTTGCTTAGATTGAGGCTCGCCAACGGCAGGATAAAATGGAAAGTCGAGGATTATGGCTGAGGGACCGTACCTGGAATTTGAAAAGCCGATTGTAGAACTCCAGAAAAAGATTTCCGATATGGAGGAGTTCAGCCGGGTCGAGAATATTGAGCTTGAAGGGGAGATCAAGTCTCTTCAGGGCAAGCTAAAAAAGCTGCAGGACAGTATTTTCAGCAATCTGACCCGATGGCAGCGGGTGCAACTGGCGCGCCATCCCAGGCGACCCTATACGCTCGATTATATCAGGATGATCATGACCGATTTTGTCGAGCTTCATGGTGACCGGGGATTTGCTGATGACAAAGCGATGGTCGGCGGGTTTGCCCGGCTCGATGGTCGTCCCGTGATAGTGCTGGGGCAGCAAAAGGGCCGTGATACCAAGAGCAAATTGTACCGTAATTTCGGCATGGCTAATCCTGAGGGGTACCGGAAAGCATTGCGCCTGATGCGGCTTGCCGACAAGTTTGGTCGGGCGATCGTCATTTTCATCGATACGCCCGGGGCGTTTCCCGGCATCGGGGCCGAAGAGCGGGGGCAGGCGGAATCTATAGCGCGTAATTTACGGGAAATGACCATGCTGGAAGTCCCCATTGTCATCGTCATAATCGGCGAGGGTGCGTCCGGAGGCGCGCTTGGCATTGGTGTCGGTGACCGCGTCTACATGATGGAAAATTCATGGTATTCCGTAATTTCGCCGGAGGGTTGTGCCGCCATTCTCTGGCGCGACGCCGCCAAAGCGCCCGATGCGGCTGAAGCATTGAAGGTGACCGCGCCCGATGTGGCTAAATTGAATCTTATCGACGGTATCATCCCGGAGCCCAATCCTCAAACACGGAGCGCGTCAGCCATTCGGACGGTAAATTGACGCCACAGCCGCAGAGGGAAA
>CAZGLR010000008.1:7602-52237 GCA_964526635.1 uncultured Ignavibacteriales bacterium
GGAGCCTGAGGGGGGCGCTCATCGCGATCCCGAAATGGCGGCGGGCGAGGTCAAAAAGCAAATTTTGGCAGGATTGGCCGAGTTGGATCCCCTGGCAAGCGATGAGTTAATTCGGCAACGAATAGAAAAGTATCGGCAGATGGGTGTCTATACCGGATAGCCCTCAGGGTGCAGTGCAGCGGTCCCGCGCGCACCGCGAATGACAATATGACGCGGGACTACAGACAATTGCGATGGAGTAATTATGAAGTTATCTAAGTTTTGTGACGAAAACCTGATCGCCTTCGATTTAAAATCGAAAACTAAAGACGCTGTTATCGAAGAACTGGTAGACCTGGCCACGAATTCATCACTGGTAAAGGATCGCGACGAGCTGCTTAAGGATATTATTCATCGCGAAAACATGGTGACCACCGGAATCGGTTATGGTGTGGCGTTTCCGCATGCCAAGACCAAGGCGACCAAAGGTATTGTCATTGCGTTTGGACGCTCCGAAGACGGCATCGATTTCGATGCCATGGATAAAAAACCGGTCTTTGTCTTCTTCCTGATTGCCGCACCCGAGGATGCGATTGGGGCTCATTTAAATGTTATGGCTCGATTGTCATATATCATGAAATCCGCCGAAAACCGTGAAAAATTGATGAACGTCTCATCTCCCGGCGAACTTTTGACGATACTTGATTCAGTAGAGTAACCACAGACGCAAGTAAACGGGGGAGCCAATGGAGTGGCTTTCGGCCCTCTTTTCCAGGGAAAGAAAAGGGGTAACACATACTGTCATCGCTGTTACGATCGCCCTGGCAATTCTCGTTTCCGGTCCGACTGTTTCCAATCTTATCGGCAACTCCCTGACGACTATCTTCTATTTTCCCTTTTTCAAACTGCGCGACGCTGTCGACCGCATGTCTCAGGCGGCGGCCGACAACGAGGCGCTGCGGGCGTCGGTAGCTGAGTTGTCCACTCGCCTTCAGCTTTATAATGAAATTCTGGAGGAGAACCGGCGGCTTCGGGCGCTACTGGGATTTGTCCCGCCCGAAGAGTTTATAATTGTCCCGGCCGAAATTATCGGGGTCTATGGTTCCGGTATTCCCAATACTGTCATGATTAATCTCGGCATCGGGGATTCCATAAAAGTCAACGAAACGGTTATTAACCAGAATGGTGTCGCGGGCCGGGTGGCCCGGGTACTGCCGGAATATTCGGTGGTATATCTTCTGACCGAACCCCGCTGCCGGGTGGCGGCTCGTGTCAAGCGCAGCCGTGAACAGGGCATCATCCGGTATTCGCTCGAACGAGGCATGTATCTGGATAATCTGCCCCGTCAGGGCGATGTCGCGGTTGGTGACACGATCACGACTTCCGGTTTGGGCGGGATATTTCCCGAGGGACTGGTGATCGGCATCGTCGAGGATGTGCAATTGCCCGAACGCGAATTTTTCTATGATATCTCGGTGCGTCCCATGGTCAAGTTCAATGGACTCGACGAATTGTATGTTCTGCGGCGGGGGGATGATCGATGAAGTTGCTGCCGTATCTGCTGTACCTGCTCCTGATTGCGTTTTTCCGAACGAATCTTCACGAGGTCTTTGCTATTGGAGATATTGAGATATATCTGACACCGCTGCTGGTGCTGCTGGTGGCGCTCAACAAGCATTACCTTGTCGCGCTTTGGTTCGGCGCCGCCGCCGGATTGATGTTCGATGCCCCTGATCCGAGGCTTCTGGGAGTCCATATGCTCTTTCTGGCGCTCATGGGTATATTCGCCGCCCAGATGCGGGAACGTTTCAATCTCGACTCGCTTAAAAGCCGCGTGCTTCTGGTTCTCATCGGCCTTCTGGCTTATGCCATTCCCTATACACTTTTGTATACGACGTCGGGAACGTCTGAATTCTTCCGCGTGATAATCATGATCGGATTGCCCAGTGTGGTGTATACAACTATGGTCGCCTGGTTGTTTTTCATGTTCCAATCAGGTCATTTGTCATATAGAAAACTAAAGTCATTATTTTAGGTATGTCGCCGCGACGATTGAACAAATCACAGCGTTTTTTCTGGGGAAGCCTGCTTGTTGCCGCTTTTCTGGTCGTTTTGGTCGCCAAGATGTTCTATCTCCAAACTGCGCGTCACGAGTACCTCCAGCGCCAGGCCCTGAACAACCGTATCCGTATTCAGCCGGTAGTCCCTAAACGCGGACGGATTTTTGATCGTGAAGGACGGGTACTGGTGGAAAACCGGGCGTCGTATACGCTGGCGGTGGTGCCCGCCGAGATTCGCAATACGCCAACCGTGGATCGTGTCGCCGACCTGCTCGAGCTCGATAAAGATGAAATCGATCGCCGTATTAGGAAAAACCAAAATGGTCGTTTCCAGCCGGCACTGATCAAACGCGATGTCGGATTTGAGAAAATCGCGGTTCTGGAAGAGCAAAATGAGACCTATCCCGGCGCAGTTTATTCCAAAGATCAGGTGAGGTTGTATGGCGACGGCCTCGGGAGTGAATGTTTTACCGGCTACGTCGGCGAAGTTTCGCCGGACGAGATGAAGAATCTCGATGAGTCGATTTACCGACCGGGTTCGGTGATCGGGAAAGCCGGTATCGAAAAGCACTATGACCGTTTGCTGCGCGGGCTGGAAGGCACTCAATATCTCGAGGTGGCCGCTTCTGGGCAGATTCTGGGGGTAATGGAAGAGCAGGCCGGCCAGATCCATGAACCCGGCAGCGACCTGGTGCTGACTATCGATATGGATATTCAGGAAGTCGCCACCAATGTGTTTGGCGAGTTCTGCTGCGGAGCAGTGGTGGCAATCGATCCGCGAAACGGCGAAGTCCTGGCGATAGTCTCGAAACCATCGAATGACGCCAATATTTTTTCAACGGTTATCCCTAATGATCTCTGGAGCGCTATTTTAGCCGATTCCACTAACCCGCTGTTGAACCGTCCTCTTGATGGCCTCTATCCGCCTGCCTCGACCTACAAGCTGGTCATTGCCGGCGCCGGCCTGGAGTTGGGATTGATTGACACCAACACTGTCTTTGCGCCATGTACAGGCGGCTATCGCTTCGGGAATCGTGTCTTCAAGTGCTGGGAGGAAAACGGTCATGGTAAGCTCACAATGGCCGGTGCTATCGAACAATCCTGCGATGTGTACTTTTATCAACTGGGGTACAAGCTGGGACTTGAGGAGTTTTATAAATATTCCCGGGCCTGTGGTTTTGGCAAAGAAACCGGGATCGATTTACCGCAGGAGGCTTCCGGACTGGTACCCAATCGGGCCTGGTATGATCGTAAGCTGGGTGAAGGGAAATGGTCTCCGGCGGTGATTCTCAATTTGGCGATTGGACAGGGAGAAATTCTGTGTACACCGCTGCAACTGGCGCAGTTTTTTTGCGGTTTGGCCAATAATGGCCGCGTATACCGGCCGCATTTGTTGAAATCGGTTATCGGGCCGGATGGCCGGGAGACAACCCACGGCAGTGAATTCGCTTTCGATTTGCCGTTTTCACAAAAGACCATAGCGCTTCTCAAAGATGCGCTTATCCGGGTTGTTCATGGTGAACACGGAACGGCCAAATGGGCAGCCAGAATCAAGGGCGCGACGGTTGGCGGGAAAACAGGTACGGCCCAGAATCCTCATGGTGAGAATCATGCGTGGTTTGTCGGCTTTGCCCCGGCCGATAAACCTGAGATTGTGGTCAGCGTGATTGTCGAAAACTCCGGTCATGGTTCTGAGGTCGCCGCTCCGGCGGTCCGTAAAATCCTGGATGCATACCTGCGCAAACACCAGCTTCTTGATAGCGACAAACTTGTGATGAAAGTCGATTAGAGGCATCATGCAGTCATCGTTTTCCATATCAGGCATCGACTGGAAGCTGGTCACCGCGGCGCTGCTGTTGTCGTTGATCGGTATTATGCTGATCTTTTCCGCCGAATATTACTCTAATAATGCGGCTGCCCAGAGTCATTATGTTAAACAGGTGATCTGGCTGGTTGCGGCCCTGATCGCCTTCGGCGTTACCATTACCCTGCCACCCAGGTTTTATGACTTTATCGCCTATCTGTTTTATGCTCTGATGATCATCCTGCTGGTGGCGGTGCTGTTTGTCGGTAACAAGACGGGATCATCGAGGTGGTTTGCCCTCGGTCCGCTGCATTTTCAACCGTCTGAATTCGCCAAACTGGCAGTACTCCTGGTACTGGCCAGGTTTTTTGCCTACTCCAAACGTCCATCGGAATCTTTACGCCGTCTGGCCTATTCCGGCATCCTGGTGGCTATACCGGTCATGCTCATTCTGAAACAGCCGGATATGGGGACATCACTGGTTTTTCTGGTATTGCTGTTTTCACTCTGGTTTTTCACGGGTTTGACGCCATTGTATTTGATCCTGATCGTCTCACCATTGATTTCGGTAGTGACAGCTTTCCACTGGCTGGCCTGGGCCATTTACTTCGTGATGTTGCTGTTGTTGCTTTTTATCGGGAGGCCGGGATTTCTGGTCGGGATATCGGCGACTGTTGTCAATCTGATGTTTGGGATGATGACGCCATTTTTATGGAATCGACTGGCTGACTATCAGAAAATGCGCATTTTGATTTTCCTTGATCCGGGGCAGGATCCGCAGCGCGCCGGGTATCAGATTATTCAGTCGATTATTTCGATCGGTTCCGGCGGACTTTTCGGGACAGGATATCTGGCCGGGTCACAATCGCGACTTGAGTATCTTCCGGCGCGCCATACCGATTTCATCTTTTCGGTCCTCGGTGAAGAACTTGGCTTTATCGGGGGGATTGTCGTCATCGGTCTGTTTACTTTCATTCTCATTCGAGGTATGCGAATCGCGGTGAAATGCCGCTCGACTTTTCTGGGTACTATCGCCTGGGGATCAGTGACAATTATCTTTTTCCAGATGGTGGTCAATATCGGCATGACCGTCGGTCTCATGCCCGTTACCGGTCTGCCGTTGCCGTTTGTCAGCTATGGCGGTACTTCAATGGTCTTTTTCTGGATTCTCATCGGGTTTTTGGTTATGGCCGATTACCGCTGGCAGGAATACTAAAGGTCACTCTTGCAGCATAGGATGCAGGGATCAACGATGCGTGTTTATCTACTCAATTTTCTTATTATCTGTAGTGTTCTTATCCTTACGACCGGCGACGCGATGGCCAAATCTGAAAATCGGCTCGACAAAATACTCGAACAGCATATTGAAGCCATGGGCGGACGACAGCGGCTTTCGGAAATAAATAGCTTTATTGGCTATGGTGTCGTCAATCTTGGGGGATTGCGTGGCGCTTCCCTCCAGTATTTTAAGGCGCCCGACAAATTGGCCAATCAGGCCGATTTCGGATTGATTAAACGGCATGATGGATTTGACGGGCAGATCGCATGGCTAACAGATGAGCAGGGTCAAAATCCGGATACAGCTTCCAGTTTAATTCCGAGCAAGATTGCGCAGATTTACAAAATTACCTATTCGTATGCAGATATCGGCGGGATACCGGGCGCTGTTTCTGACCGCGGTGACACCACAATTGGGGGAAGCGTATATCACAAAATCGCCCTTCAACCTGAAGGCGGCGACTCTTCGATTGTCTACATAAATTCTACCACTCACCTAATCGAATATCAGCTTAATGTGCATGATGGAATTACCGTCTGGACTGCATTCGATAATTTCGTCGAAATCGATGGCATCGTTGTGGCGATGAAAGGGACAACGACATCGACTGATGCCCCCCTTATAATCTCTATGGAGCTCGATTCGATATTTGTTAATCGTGATATTCCCGATTCGGTCTTTTCTATCGGATCTGAACGGGTGTCGATGATTTCGTTTCCGGAGACATCTGATTCAGTAGATGTGCCATTTGTGTTTTACAATGGCAGCATCATTATCAAGGCCAGCATCAATGACCGGAAACCATTGAATTTCCTGCTTGATACCGGCGCTTCACTGACAACGCTTAACAAGAGCTTTGCCGACAGATATGGTATTCAGACCGAGGGGAAAGCACCAATCAGAGGTTTCGGGGGATTTTCATCCATCGAATACGGCGAAGTCAATTCCTTCCACCTTGGTCAGATTACGTGGCATGTAAAATCTCTTCCGGTCATGGAGCTTGATAACCTGGCGATGGCCAAAGGGATTCAACTGGGTGGCATTCTCGGCAGTGATTTCTTTAAGGAAATGGGCATTCGCATTGATTTTTCCACTCGTGTGATTACCCTGTTTGCCGACTCACTCTCATCCTTGCCCTCAAATACCGATCCGATTGCCTTTACAATTGAGAACTATATCCCCGTGATCGAGGCGACGATCAATGGTCAGTCGGTTCGGCTGGGTATTGATCTTGGGGCGGGGCCGGGTCTGGTACTCAACGCCGCCAGCGAGGCCGTCGCTGTTCTGCAACTTGAGTTTGAAGAATATGGCGACCATTCGGTTACGGGTATCGCGGGTCGTCAAACGATGTCTGTTGCCAATATTGCTTCCCTGAGCTTAGGCACAATTGAGATTAATGATATAAAGTCCCGGATCTTAGCCCCAAACGGGCCATTGAGATTCCCGGGAGCATTCGACGGGCTGCTCGGAGTGGGGATAATGAATAACTACCTCGTCTATATGGATTATCCCAATAGACGGTTCTTCATAGTCGAGCAGTAGTAAACATAATAGGCTTATCTCAGTGTGCAGTTTATCGATAACCATATCTGGAAATGGGAAAAACTGCCGATAACAGTAGAAAAGAGGGCTACCTATTTTAGCAGGTCTGCGCGGGATTTGGCAAATTCTTGTACCTGAATACAACAGGGGCTGAAAGAAACCGTATAATCTCCAAAAGGCTTTTGGCTTGACAGGGGTAGAGCCCCCGATATATTGGCTGTCATTGGTGATAATCTTAAAGACTACGGAGGAGTAAGTGAAAGTAGGCGTCTTAACTGGTGGTGGTGACTGTCCCGGTCTGAATGCTGTAATTCGAGCGATTGCACGAAAGGGAATAACACGATACGGATATGTGATTTACGGAATCTATCACGGCTGGAAAGGGCTGCTGGAGGATGGCCATATTCATTCTCTTGATCTGGCGGCGACCAGTGGCATTTTACACAAGGGCGGGACTATTCTCAAAACTTCCCGCACGAATCCGTACAAAACCGAAGATGGCGAAAAGAAGATTAAAGAGAATATGAAAAAATTCGGTCTCGACGCTATCATCGCCATTGGCGGCGACGATACGCTCGGGGTCGCGGCAAAATTACACAAGGCCGGCGTGAATGTCGTTGGTGTCCCGAAAACTATCGACAACGATATTCTCGGTACTGATCAGACTTTTGGATTTGATACGGCTATCAACATTGCCACCGATGCCATTGACCGTATTCATACAACAGCCGAATCCCACAACCGGGTGCTTGTCATGGAGTTGATGGGCCGTCATGCCGGCTGGATCGCGCTCTTTTCCGGCATGGCTGGCGGAGCCGATGTCATCCTGATTCCCGAACGGCCAGCTGATATGGATGAGGTCTGCAAAATGATCAAACGCCGCCATGAACGCGGCAAAGACTTCTCGATTGTGGTTGTTGCCGAGGGTGCAACTTTCAAGAATACGAATACCAATGCTGATGTCATCGTTCAGGATGAATCTATCGACGATTTCGGTCATGTCCGCCTGGGCGGAGTTGGTCAATACGTTGCCCGGGAGATTGAACAACGGCTCGGATTCGAATCGCGGGCGATTATTCTTGGTCATGTCCAGCGCGGTGGATCGCCGACCGCCTATGATCGCATTCTCGGTACACGCTATGGAATCGGTGCTATTGATCTGGTTCATCTCGGCAAATTCGGCCATTTTGTCGCCCTCAAGGGGACGGAAATTATCGGTGTGCCGTTGTCGACCATGGAAGGCAAGACCCGAACAGTAGGCGCTGAGTTATATGAACTGGCCGAGGTTTTCTTTGGATAACAGGTTTCGTGCATTGATCGGCCTGCTGATATTGGTGTTTGCAGCCGGTGGAGTAATCATGGCGCAGGCACCGAATGAAGTATCCATGAAGCCGGCCCAATATCATATGGCCGGTATCCGCTTAGGCGCCTGGCTTGATCAGGGCGGATCGGTGGTCACCGATGAAATTACCGCCGATTTTACCGATGCCGGTTTTTATACCGAGCTTTTTTATAATCACCGTTTTACGCCGGTGCTTCTGGGCGAATTTGCCCTTGGTATTGCGGCGCGCGGTGATGCTGTGGTGGAACGGGATTTGGATCAGTATATCGGAACGATCAACCTGTACACTATCATGGCACAGGTTAAAATTTCGCCATTGGCGGCCGCAATTGTCTCGCCACACCCGTTTATTATTGGCGGCGGCGGCGTGGTCGTCGGCAGCCAGACAATAGAAGTCGTACGAACAGGCGACGGGTTTTTGGACCCCTATCAACGGGAATCTGAAACGGATTTTGTACTGGTACTGGGAGGCGGTGTTGATTTCCCGATTGCCGAACAGGTCGGACTCAATGTGACCGGCAAATATCATTGGGCCGACTTCAGCAGCAATCTGGCCGGGATTAAGGACTATTCCGGTATGGCAATCTCAGTCGGCGTCGCATACTTGATTCACTGACACGAGGACGTGTTATTAACGGAGGTTTTATGTCTGTCAAGGTTGGCATTAATGGATTTGGTCGAATCGGCCGCCATGTCCTGCGGGCGGCACAGAAGCGTTCTGATATAGAAATTATTGCAGTCAACGATATTACCGATGCCAAAACTCTGGCGCATCTGTTGAAATATGATTCCGCGCAGGGAATGTATGCCGGGACAGTGAAGGTCGGTGACGGCAGTATTACAGTCGATGGCAAACAGGTCAAGGTGCTGGCTGAGCGTGATCCGGGCAAGCTGCCGTGGGGCAAACTCGGGGTCGATATTGTCGTCGAATCCACCGGTATTTTCCGGTCAAAGGACGATGCCTCCAAGCATATCTCCGGCGGCGCCAAAAAAGTCGTCATCTCAGCTCCGGCCAAGGATGAAGTCGATGGCAACTTCGTAATCGGTGTCAACGATAATCAGTATGATCCGTCGAAGCACCACATTTTCACTATCGGCTCCTGCACCACCAACTGTCTGGCCCCGGTGGCCAAAGTGTTGTTTGATACGTTTGGCATCGAAAAGGCCTTCATGACCACAACCCATGCCTACACTGCCGATCAACAACTGGTCGATGCTCCTCACAAGGATTTGCGTCGGGCTCGGTCGGCTGCCGTGTCGATGATCCCGACAACCACCGGCGCCGCGCGCACCATCTCCAAAATTATTCCCGAACTCGAAGGCAAGATGGATGGGTGCGCGATTCGTGTGCCCACCCCGACCGGTTCAATCATCGACCTGGTGGCGATTCTGGAAAAGGACGCCACCGTTGACGCGATCAATAAGGCCATGAAGGCCGCCGCCGACGGGCCGATGAAGGGGGTCCTGGAGTATTGCACCGATCCGATCGTTTCCATCGATGTTGCCGGTAATCCGCATTCATCGATTTTTGATTCGCTGTCGACGATGGCTTCCGGTCGTATGGTCAAAGTATTCAGCTGGTATGACAACGAGTGGGGCTTCTCAAGCCGTATGGTCGACATGCTCGCCAGGAGCATGGGGTAATCACCCCAGGAATCTCATCCATAAATATATCCAGAATCGGGTCCGGTAAAACCGGATCCGATTAAGGAGTTGTCATGAAAAAAATGACTGTTGACGATATTCAGGTCGCAGGAAAGCGTGTCCTGATCCGCGTTGATTTCAATGTGCCGTTGAAAGACGGCAAGGTCGCTGACGATAATCGCATCAAGGCGGCGCTTCCGACGATCAAGAAAATTCTCAATGACGGTGGCCGGGCAATCCTGTGCAGCCATCTGGGTCGGCCCAAAGGTAAAGTTGTGCCGGAGATGAGTCTGCGACCGGTTGCTGAGCATCTGGCTGATTTGTTGGGGAAGCCGGTCAAGTTTGCCTCCGATTGTATTGGCGGCGAAGCTGAACAGAAGGCGAAAAACCTGGCCGACGGACAGTGCCTGCTTTTGGAAAACCTCCGGTATTACAATGAAGAAACCGATAACGACCCTGACTTTGCCAAAAAACTGGCGTCACTGGGTGATTTATATGTCAATGATGCCTTTGGTACCGCGCACCGTGCCCATGCCTCAACCGAGGGAGTGACGAAGTATTTCGAACAGGCCGTCGCCGGATATCTGATCGAAAAAGAACTACAGTATTTGGGCAAAGCCCTGGCCAATCCGGAGCATCCGTTTACGGCCATCCTCGGCGGCGCCAAAATTTCGGGCAAGATCGATGTCATCGAGAACCTGTTCGGCAAAGTCGATACGTTGTTGATCGGCGGCGGGATGATGTTCACTTTCCTGAAAGCGATGGGTAAGGAAATCGGTCAGTCGCTTCTGGAAGAAGACAGACTCGAAATGGCCGCCAAACTGATCGAAAAGGCAAAATCAGAAAAGACAAAACTGGTATTCCCGGTTGATTGCATCGTTGCCTCTGAAGTAAAAGAGGATGTCGATGTTCAGGTGGTGAGTGTCGATGATATCCCGCCAGATCTCAAGGGTCTTGATATCGGTCCCAAAACGTTAGTATTGTTCAGCGGAATAATCAGGGATTCGAAGACAATCGTCTGGAATGGTCCCATGGGTGTTTTTGAAGTGGAGAAATTCAGTCTTGGGACTGTGGGCCTGGCCGGTAAACTTGCCGATGCAACCGATAAGGGCGCGATCACTATAGTTGGCGGCGGCGATTCAGCGGCGGCGGCCATCAAGGCCGGAGTCAGCAACCGCCTGTCGCATATTTCCACCGGCGGGGGAGCCTCGCTCGAGTTTCTCGAGGGTAAAATTCTGCCGGGTATTGCAGCCCTGACTGATTCGACGGTAGCGGCTTAAGGAGGAACTTGTGCGAAAAAAGATTATTGCCGGCAACTGGAAAATGAACAAAACAGTGGTCGAAGCCCGGTCGCTGGTGGAGCAGATCAAGGCTGAAATCCCTCAGGTCTCCAATCCTCTGGTTTTAGTGTGCCCGTCGTTTACAGCATTGACTGAAGTCGCTATGAGTTTGAAAGACAGCGAAATACAGGTTGGCGGCCAGAATATGCACGAAGCCGATTCCGGTGCATTTACAGGGGAGATATCGGCTGAAATGCTGTTGACAAGCGGGTGCAGCCACGTTATATTGGGCCACTCCGAACGGCGACAGTTGTTTTCGGAGACTGACCAGGGCGTAAATGCCAAGGTCAAACAGGCGCTCAAAGCCGGCCTTTTGCCGATTGTATGTGTTGGCGAGACGCTTGAACAGCGTGAGGCCGGGAAGACCGACTCAGTGATCGAGGAGCAGATTCGCGGCTCACTCGATTCTTTGTCTGAGGCGGATGTGCGGAAAACGATAATTGCCTATGAGCCTGTCTGGGCTATTGGCACCGGGAAAACCGCCACGCCTGAGATCGCCGATGAGGTGCATCGCCATATTCGCTCGATTTTAACCGACATGTTTTCGAGCGAGGTGGCCGAAGAAATTTCGATTCTCTATGGCGGTTCGGTAAAGGGTTCCAATGCCGCTGGACTTTTTGCCAATGAGAATATCGATGGCGCCCTGATCGGTGGAGCCAGCCTGAAGGCTGATGAATTTATAGCCATAACGAAGGCGATGATGGAAGCCGGAGATAGGTAAATGATTTTTGCGACTCTACTTGTGATTCATGTCTTGATTTGCGTGGGACTCATTGTGGTGGTCCTGCTGCAATCATCAAAAGGCGAAGGTCTGGCCGGCGCTTTCGGCGGCGGCGGCGGTGGTTTGAGCGGCGCTGTCTTTGGTGGCCGTGGCGCCGCTTCGTTCTTATCCAGAGCGACGACAGTCCTGGCCGTAGTATTCATGTCATCGTGTCTGATTTTGTCGCTACTCTCGGCGCGCGGCCGAGATACAACCGGTGTTCCAACCCGTGAGTCAGCTGTCACTGGCGCGGCCCGTGAAACCCAGCAGCCAATGCCGCAGCAGACAGCTCCGATAGATCAGGCCCCCGGCGCGGGGCAAACTGATCAGGGTGCCGCCAACCCCGAAGATATTTTCAATACCGGTGGTGAAACCGAGGCCCAACCGGCCGATTCACAGTAAGGCCACCGTGCAAAAGATATGATTGCGGAAGTGGTGGAACTGGTAGACACACTATCTTGAGGGGGTAGCGGGCTTACGCCTGTGCGGGTTCAAATCCCGCCTTCCGCATAAAGATTTATTGGCAAAGCCCTCGGGCGGCAAGCTCGGGGGTTTTTTAACAGCGCGCACAAACAATTATTTCCCTTGCCACAATTCACCGTACCATCTATAATTACTGCCGCACAAACATGCAGGCCGGTCGTTCAACGGTAGGACAACGGATTTTGGTTCCGTCAATGGAGGTTCGATTCCTCCCCGGCCTACCACTAACATCGCCAGTTTTTGGCCGTCGCGCGGTATCGCCGATCGAATCTCACGGAATCTCCCAAGCATGACCATAGTATCGACGGAACTACTCTATAAACTGCCTGTTTAAGCATATAGACGACGGGTTGGTGGTTACCCAATGCCCCGTCTGTTGGACAAAAGGGGAGTGGATATGAAAACAGGTATTACATCGACGCTGATTGTCCTTGTCCTGACTGTTTTTGCAGCCGTCATCGTGACCGGACAAAACAGCAACATTATGGAAAGCGCGGATACATCAATGGAAAAAGACAAAGATTACGAAGTCGAAAAGACCGATGCCGAATGGCGCGAAATGCTCACTCCGGAGCAGTACCGCGTTACACGCCAGAAGGGGACAGAGGGGGCCTTTACCGGTGAATATGACGAACACTTCGAAGATGGCGTCTATGCCTGCATCGGCTGCGGAACCAAACTGTTTCTTTCGGATAACAAGTACAATTCCGGCTGCGGCTGGCCGGCCTTTGACACTCCTGCCGAGAAGGGTAATATTGATGAACATAAGGACCTGAGTTTCGGCATGGTTCGTACCGAGGTTGTCTGCAGCACATGTGGCGCCCATCTGGGCCATGTCTTCAACGATGGTCCGCGTGAGACCACCGGCATACGCTACTGCATCAACTCAGTTTCATTGAGATTCATTCCGGCTGACTCGGCGGTTGTTAAAGATACCGACGACGATACTCACTAAAACGGCACAATGGATGGCATTGAAAACCTCCCTGGGGCATATCTTGCCAGTGAGGTTTTTTATTGCCGGCCCGGCAGTCAGGCCGTATATAGGTTAGATTCGCAAAACTGCATTATCTTGCGACAACCTATATGGAGGGTGATGGAGAATGGAAACTCACTATAGTAAAAAGCTGCAATCATTACTGTTGTTTGCCATGGTGATCATGGTGATAACCCTGATTGGCTGCGGTGGCGGCGAGCAGCAAACCAAAAAAGATATGTCGGATACGGGCGAGATGCCGGCAGTGCCGTCGATGAAAAAAGCACTCGATGCCAAAAAGATGGAATTCGATAAGAACACACCGGAGGAGACCAAAAAGATATACAACGAAGGCATCGAAGCAGTCGGCAATTCTGGCGTGCTGGAGACGGCCAAAATGACAGGCGATACCGCCCCCATGTTCTCCCTGCCCAGCGCGACCGGCGATACTGTCGCATTGAAATCACTGCTCGATCAGGGGCCGGTGATTTTGACATGGTATCGCGGCGGCTGGTGCCCGTATTGCAATATTCAGCTCAATTTGCTGCAGGAGTCACTTCCGACCTTCGATAAACACAATGCCACTTTGGTGGCGATCAGCCCTGAAGTCCCGGATAGCTCACTGAGCACCAAAGAGAAAAATGAACTCGACTTTATCGTTCTCAGTGATGTCGGCAATGAAGTCGCAAGGGAGTATGGGATTGTCTACACCCTGCCCGCATCAGTCAAAGCACAATTCGAAGGCCGTCTTGATATTCCCGCGTACAATGCTGATGACTCCTGGGAGTTGCCATTGGCGGTGACCTATGTTGTCAGTCCCACCGGGGTGATCGAGTATCATTTTGTCGAACCCGATTATCGTCAACGGGCCGAACCGAGTGAGATAATTGCGACACTCAAGATGATGTCGGCTGAGCACGAGGTGCATTAATCCGCGCTACGTTGCTGGGCAGGCGTGAGAACGGTTAGTTTGCTGTTCGAAAAGAAGATATCAAGACCGGATTTGGCGACAACAGCCGAGTCCGGTTTTTCTTTCATTACTATGTAGGCGAAATCGGAGGATGCCGTCAGTATCGAATCCGCTTCATGCAATGACTCGACCTGCAAAACATCTGACTGCCAATACCATGCAATCTTTGCGACGAGATCCCAGTCAATATCGCCCTGACCGATGACGAGACCGTCGCTGCCGCCAGAATGGCTTTCCAGGTATTCCGTTATCTTCTCTCTGGCCTCATACACTTCCGGACGCCGAACATGATGAATCGGGACATTCAGGATACTTAGCACCAGACCGGTTGTTATCCACAGTACAACAAAGATCGGGATAATCTTCTTCGCAACCGTGTCGGAGAGCCAAATGATAATCGGCAGGGATGCCAATGGCGCCGCAAGCGCATAGGCGGGATAGAAGTAATGATAGTACAAGCGATTTGATAATGAGTAAAAGACAATAAACATACCCAGCGCAACACCGATCGGAAGCAATTCGATAATTCGCCGCCTGAAGCCGAGATATACCCCCACCGGTAGCAAGAGAATAAAAGGTAAATACATTTTGGCAAAGCGCACGGTAAAATCATACCAGTGGGCTTTATTGGCAACGCCAACACCCTCGATACCCCGCCCGATCTGCACCATGAAATACCGTTCGAAAAAGTAGCCGCCGGTGGTGATGAAATCTACAAGCAGATGTCCACCTATCATAAAGATGGCAGCCAGCGGCATCAGCCAGAAAGGTTGTGTGCGCAACCATTGCGGCCGCCTGAGCAGGACTGTGACGGCAATCGCGATAAAAAATGGCGCTGCGACGACACCCTTGCTGAGCCAGGCGAGTCCGAGAAATATGCCAACCATGAAGAATCCGACTCTGGTTTCATGGTAGAGCATAACACGCAAGAGCAGCAGAATTGCGGCAAGGCCAAAGAAAGTCAGCGGCATCTCCAGCAGGCTCGAATTGCCGATCTGCATGAAATTGTAGGTGAGCAGCAGGACCAAACCGCTGAAGAAGGCGCGCGCGGGAATAGTGTACATCCGCGCAATCGAATAGACCAGCAGGATATTGCCAATAGTCAGTAGTTGTCCGGCGATGCGGGCGGTGCTGTCAGCGGCGCCGACAAACGAGAAGACAACAGCATTGAGCCATATCGCCAGCGGCGGATGATCGGCAAACGGCATCAGAAAATACTTGGTGAAAATCAGGTAAAACGGATTGCCGCCATCGGCCAGGTTGCGGGCAATGACAGCATAAGTTGTCGAATCATAGTTTATGCCGTCCTGCCACCATCCCAGCAGCATAAACACAACCCCCGAAACAGTCAGGCTGATTCCGGGATGTTTGGCCAGGAAACCGGCGATCTTGTGATAAGATGGACCAGCGTTGCTTGTCGGAGATAGCATGCGGCAATATACAAGGGCTCAATTTCAACAGCAAATACTCCCCCTAAAAATTCTTGACACATCCATGACTGTATGCGACCTTCATCACCATCTATGATAAAATCACTTGTTGCATTTGGACAAAAACGGCCGCTTCTGGCCATATTGATCGGTGCGCTGATTTTTCGATTGGCCGCAGCCGTGTTTGCGCAGGGGTATATCCATTCCGACGATCATTTCGAGACAGTTGACGTGGCGTATCGCTGGCTGTTTGCCGGGTACTGGGATGATCAGGGTCATCTGCAGTGGGGCGAGATTTCGGGCGCCAATGTTTTCCTGCGTTTTCCCTTGTACACATTGTTTCTCAACGGCATCATGTGGCTTTATTATGCCCTTGGAGTATCATCGCTGGCAACGATGATGTATGGCGTTCGCCTTATCCACGCCCTGATCGCGCTGCTGCCGGTGTGGGCGATATATCGGACGGTCGAGCTTGAGACAAAAAGCACATCATGGGCACTTCTGGCCGGGGCGATGGCGGCCCTCCATTTTGCAATGCCATTGCTGGGTGTTCGTAATCTGATCGAAATGGTTGGCGGCAATATCTTTATTGTCGCAATATATTTCCTGTATCGATGGCGTCATGATCATACCATACGATGGTTGTATTGGGCGGGAGTATTTACCGGCCTGGCCTGGATGATCCGTTTCCAACTGGCCTTTGCCGTGCTGCCGATCCCATTGCTGCTCTGGATCGAAGGCCGATCGATTCGTCCGGCCGTGCATTACTCGATTGCAGTTGGAGCTATGATACTGCTTTCCGGAATCATTGACTGGGTTTTACTGGGATCGTTTGGGGCTTCAACACTCAATAACATCACACTCAATTCCCAGGTCGGAACAGTATATAGCACCATCGAATTCCTCTATCCGCTTCTGCTGCTCGGGATCGTCTTTGCGCCCTTATCCTTGTTTCTCGTATTTTTCGGCCTGCGCTGGTCTTTTCTGCGCCGGCATCTGGTTCTGATCAGTAGTATTGCATCATTTGTCGTCATCCATATGATCTTCACCAACCAGCAGGAACGGTTCATGTTTCCGATACTGCCGGCCTGCATACTTCTGGCGGCGCTGGTGTTGCATCATCGCAAATCGACAGTCGGATATTTTATTAAACCACGCTGGATTTTCACAGCCATAGTCGCCGTGACAGTGTCGCTGAATATTATCCTGTTGCTGGTACTGACCTTCGGCGGTTATGGGCGCCGTGGTCTGATTGAGCCGTTGGTATATATCAGCGAGCGGGACCCCTCAGCGCATATTCTTGTGGTCAAACCGAATCAGAAGTTCTGGTTACCATATTATTACGGCGGGTACGAGACACTAACCATCGAGCGAATCGACGGTTGGTCCGATTATGAAAAAATCAAGACTTCTGTGCCTGAGAAGCCATCCATTGATTTCATAGTGATCTACCCGGAGTCATCCGGCGATATTCCCGACTATTGCGATTCGCTGGTGGCCGTCTATGGCCCGCTTGATTCTTTGAAGTATATTGGGCCATCAATGTATGACCTGCTTCTTCATACGATGAACCCGAAGCACAATTTGCGGTATGAGGCTGTGATCTATACGCCATCGGAATAGACGGTGCTGTTACGGTCGGAGATAGGTCTCGAAAAAGTCCGATATTCCGCCCATATAGATTCCCTCGGATTCGATAAATCCTGAATTGTGCGGACCCTTGATTTCGACGAATTGCTTTGGCGGATTGGCCAGTTCATACAGTCGCCGGCCATGGCTGTACGGAATGAGATTATCCTCGGGGCTGTGGATAATCAAAATGGGGCAGCTGATTTTTTTGATACGGTTCTTGGTGGAATATTGATATTTGGAGAGAAGCTTTACGGGAAGAAATGGATAGAATTTTTTGGCGATGTCGGGGATAGATGTAAATGATGATTCAATAATGAGTGCCTTCGGAGTAACCCGGGAGGCGAGCCATGAGGCCACCCCGCCGCCCAGACTCTGGCCGTGGATAATAATCTGATCGGCCGGGATTCCTCGTTCCTCGACAAGATATCGCCACGCCGCCATTGCATCTCGATATGTTCCCTGTTCACTGGGCTTGCCGTCACTGCGACCATATCCCCTGTAATCGAAGAGAAAGACATTGAGCTTCAGGGAATGGAACATGCGCAGGATTTCCAGCCGATGGGAAATATTGGTGGCGTTGCCGTGACAGAAGACATGCGTCGCCCAGGCCGAATCATGGGGCACAAACCAGCCATGTATGGTATGGCCATCGTCGGTGGCCATAAAGATATCCTCGAACGCGAGGTCGAGATCGGCCGGAGAAGCGCTCATAGCCCGAATCGGAAAGTAGATCATCCGGGCCTGACCGAAATATAAAAAGACTACCGCCGCCAGGTAGGCGCCGGCAATAACTGCCAGGAGAATCCAAAACATACGCCAGATATTTACCCGTTTCATGTGTCTGATGAATATAGGATATGCTGATTACCGGCACAAGCGGGTCATGGACAATAATTGTTTTTAATTGACGGCGCCGGGAAATAACCGAATGTTTAATCATGGTTAAGTACATTTTCAGTCTGGTCGTATTTTGTGCCGCGCTGCTGGTGATTTCTTCCGGATTGCGCGCACAGGCAGTCGACCCTGGTGCGCCAGAGAAACCAAAGGAAATCTGCATCACCTTCGATGATCTGCCAGTCGTCCGCGTTCATGATCGTATTCAGCGCCTGATCGTAACCGATCAAATCCTGGGGACGCTGGATGAATTTAAAGCCCCGGCGGCCGGATTCGTTATCGGTGATCAAATCGGTGCGGATGCCGATATCATTCGTCAATGGCTCGAGGCGGGCCATACACTGGGCAACCATACCTATTCGCATCCCGATCTGAATACCGTTCCGGTCGATCTCTATACGGCTGATATTACCAGGGGGGCCGAAGCACTGAAGCCAATCCTGAAGGAATACAACCAGAATTTGACATATTTCCGTTTCCCGTATTTGCACTACGGCACCGATTTTCAAACCAAAGAGGCGGTGGCCGAATTTCTTACGAATGAAAAGCTGACGGTCGTTCATGTGTCTATTGATACCGAAGATTTTGTCTATAATCTCCAGTATGAAAAGATTTTTGAATCAGACAACGAAATCGAGCTTTTGCGTCTGGGCAACGAATATATTGATCATATTATGGATCAGGTACGGGCCGCTGAAGAACTGTCGCAGGAAATGCTTGGTCGGCAGGTAAAACATATTTTGCTTCTTCATGCCAACCGAATCAATGCGGCTTTTCTTGCCGACCTGCTTGCCGAGCTTCAGCTTGATGGATACGTCTTTATTACTCTTGAAACAGCTCTGACTGATCGTGTTTATTCAATGGATGAGTCGTATATCGGCCCGCAGGGGTTGTCATTTCTGGAAAGGCTGGCCAAAACCGATCCGGATTTGCTCCCTGCCCGTGAACAGGGTAAATAGCCCAATTTTCAATCGTATACAAATTTGTCGTCTTTGTATAGAGACCGCTGTCTGCAAAAACAGACTCTTTGTCGGCTACGCCCGGGTCTCGGGCGCCAGCACCAATTAGATATCTTGTTAGTTAATAATATCTTAACCGAGATGTACCGACAGCAGTCGGTAAATGCATAATTCATATACGGGATGTCTTTTGTGTGGCTATTAGTGATAATTTTCACAATTGAGCCTTGACTTCGCAAGGCAATTGATCGATATTACAAGCGAAAGAAAGGTGGTAACTTACTGGCCATGAACGAGCGGGAAACCCAGCGACAACTCACTCTGAATCGATCTTTGATTGCCCTTGTCGGCGGCTTCGGGAGCGGCAAAACCGAGGTAGCCGTCAATCTTGCCATCTATTGCGCATCGACTAAAACCTCTGCTACTACTATAGTTGATCTTGATCTCGTCAATCCATATTTCCGGAGCCGTGAAGCCATTGCCGATATGGAGAGAGACGGTATTCGTGTCATTGCCCCGCGCGATGGCCAGTTCTATGCCGACCTGCCTATCCTGCTGCCGGAGGTCAAGGGCGTGATAGAGCATCATGAAGGCTGCGTCATACTTGACGTCGGGGGAGATGCCCAGGGTTCCCGGGCACTGGGATCGCTGGCTAATGAATTTGAGATCGGTCAGTACGAGATGTTCATGGTCCTCAATGCCCGACGCCCGCAGACATCTGATGTCCCGGGATGCATTGCCACCATGGATCGCATTCAAACTACGACCGGACTTCGCTTTACCGGACTGGTGTCAAATACACATCTGATCGATGAGACCGATGCCGAGATCGTCAGGCAGGGATATCGACTGGCGCAGGATGTTGGCAACGAGACCGGTTTGCCGGTGATGTTTATCAGTGCTAAGAAAGAGGTGTTGGAGACCATTGATTTATCCGAGTTTTCTTGTCCGGTGTTACCGTTGACCCGCAGGATGTTGAAACCGTGGGAGCATAAATCACACCCGGCGACGTGAAGCCGGATGTGCCGAAAGGGATACACTATGCCCGGTGTCACAATTGATAAGAACTACTGCAAGGGCTGCGAATTGTGTGTTAAAGCCTGCCCCATGCAGATTCTGGAAATGTCCAAAGAGATTAACCTCAAGGGGTATTATTTCGCCCAGCTCAGGGAGCCGCATAAATGTATCGGCTGCAAGATTTGTGCGATTATCTGCCCCGATGTGGCAATAGAAGTCAAAACTCACGGCACCTCGTTCGTGCTGTTTGAATATTGACAGGAGACGATGGTATGGCCGAAAAAAGACTGATGAAGGGAAACGAAGCCATAGGTGAGGCAGCCATCGCCGCCGGGGCGAAAAACTACTTTGCCTATCCGATCACGCCGCAGAGTGAGGTTGCCGAATATTTGTGCTGGAGATTGCCGGAAGTCGATGGTGTCTTTGTTCAGGCTGAATCCGAAGTGGCGGTAGGGAATATGCTGTTCGGTGCGGCGGCCTCGGGCAAACGGGTTTTCACAACCTCATCGAGCCCGGGCATAAGCCTGATGCAGGAGTCATTGTCCTATATGGCCGGTGCCCATCTACCGGTGGTGCTGGTCAATATCATGCGCGGCGGCCCCGGCCTGGGCGGCATTTTGCCGGCCCAATCCGACTATTTTCAGGCGACCAAGGGCGGCGGTCACGGCGATTATCGCCTGATCGTCCTGGCGCCATCGTCGGTACAAGAGGCCGTCGATCTGGTTATCCTGGCCTTTGATCTGGCCGACGAGTACCGCACGCCGGTGATGATCATCGGCGATGGCATGATCGGGCAGATGATGGAATCGGTGGAATTTCCCGAGAAGTATCGCGACGAAAACGATCCCGATACGATACCGTGGGCTTTGACCGGAGCATTGAATCGAAAGGCCCGTATTGCCAAATCACTGTTTCTTGATCCAGCTCTTTTAGAGAAGAATAGCTTTGACTTAGCTGATAAATATAAAGTAATACGTCAAAAAGAAGTACGGTACGAACTGTACAACGTCTCCGATAAAAACCAGGTGCTGATTACGGCATATGGCACCATGGCGCGCATATGCCAGACCGCCATCGATGATCTGCAGGAACACGAGAATATTTCAGTCGGATTGTTCCGCCCAATCACCCTTTTCCCGTTCCCGGAAAAAGAGGTCTATGTCGAGGGCACTAAGGACAATATCAAATGCGTGCTTTCGGTCGAGATGAGCACTGGTCAGATGATCGAGGATATCGAAAGGTGTCTTAAGGGGCAGAAGCCGGTCGACTTTTACGGCCGTACCGGCGGTATTGTGCCGACCCCAAATGAAGTCAAAGATAAGGTCCGTCAAATTCTGGGACTGAACAAGTCTTAAAGTAATACATGAGGTTGCTATGGCAACGAAAGAAAAGACAATATTTTCCAGGCCGCAATCGTTAAGCGAAAATGTCACCCATTATTGTCCCGGGTGTACCCATGGGGTGATTCATCGGCTGGTCGCTGAATCACTCGATGAACTCGGGCTCAAGGACAGAGCGGTCGGTGTGGCGCCGGTAGGTTGTTCGGTGCTGATATATAACTATTTCAATATCGACTTTTTGGAAGCCCCCCATGGTCGTGCTCCGGCGTTGGCGACCGGCTTCAAGCGCGTTCGCCCGGATATGATCGTGTTTACGTATCAGGGCGACGGCGACCTGGCGTCGATCGGTATGGGTGAGATTGTGCATGCCGCCAATCGCGGCGAGAAATTCACGACAATCTTTGTCAATAATGCCATCTATGGCATGACCGGGGGCCAGATGGCCCCGACGACTCTTCCGGGGCAGCGTTCGACGACATCGCCCATGGGCCGTGACACAGCCCAGGCGGGATTCCCGATACGAATGTCCGAGCTACTGGCCACATTACGGACGCCGGCCTATATCAGCCGGGTCGGAGTGCATACGCCGATGCACATCGTGGGCGCTAAAAAAGCGATTAAAAAAGCATTCCGATATCAGATGGAAGGCAAGTGCTTTTCGATGGTGGAAGTATTATCGACTTGCCCGACCAACTGGGGAATAACACCGCACGACGCCACTGAATGGGTGGTTTCCGATATGGAGCCATATTATCCTCTCGGCCTGTACAAAGATTTTGAGGAGGGGAGGTAAGATATGCCGAATCAGACGGAAGTCGTTTTTGCCGGATTTGGCGGCCAGGGGGTAATGACCGCCGGCCAGCTTCTGGCCTACACGGCCATGGCCGAGGGCAAGCAGGTATGCTGGATACCATCGTATGGCCCCGAGATGCGTGGAGGTACGGCCAACTGCACAGTGGTTGTCTCTGATCAACGGATCGGTTCGCCGATTATCAATAATCCCGGCTCGGCTTGCGTGTTCAACCGGCCATCGCTTGATAAATTCGGGGCATTGCTTCGTCCCGATGGTCTGCTATTAATCAACAGCTCGCTGATCGACGTGAAATCCGGTCGGTCGGATCTTAAAGAAATTCAGGTGCCGTGCAACGATCTGGCAATCAAAGTCGGCAATCCGAAAGTGGCCAATATGGTCATGCTGGCGGCCTATGTCGAAGCGACCGGAATTGTGACATTTGAAACACTTGAAAAAGTGTTCATGGAGAAAATGGGTCATAAGGAATCATTGATAGAGATTAACAAAAAGGCCTTTGAAGCGGGCCGTAACCTGGTCACCACGGCCGGAGTATAGAGGGAACCGGCGCATGCAAGTTACCAAAGAAAAAATTCATGAGATCATAAACAGAGGTCCCAAAGATCCCACTGCGCTGATAATGGTCCTGCAGGATATACAGCGGGAATTTCACTTCCTGCCCTGCGAGGCGCTGGAGGAAACGGCCAGGGTATTAGGGGTGCCATTGTCGAAGGTCTTTTCGGTCTCGACCTTTTACAGCGCGTTCAGCCTGACGCCCAAGGGCGAGCGGGTTATTCGGGTGTGTAAAGGTACCGCCTGCCACATCAAGGGCGCCGATCTTATCCTCGATCAACTGGAAGCGAAGCTCAATTGCCGACCCGGAGAAACGACCCCTGATTTGAAATTCACTGTAGAAGTGGTCAATTGTGTCGGCGCCTGCGCTATGGCGCCGGTGATGATCGTAAATGAAAAATACCACGGCAACGTCCGCAGTGATCGTGCCCCTCAACTGGCGAGAGGGGGTAAGAAATAATGCATCTGGAGACTACCAAACAACTGGAAGATTTCCGCCTGCAGGTTCTCGAAAAGCAGGCCAAAATAAAGTGGCGGGTGTTGGTGTGCCTGGGACCGGGATGCCTGGCGGGTGGTTCCGATGAAATTCTGCATGGACTGGCCAGTGCCGTTGCTGAAGCCGGTCTCAAAGATGTCTCGGTCGAATCAGTCAAACAAACCGGCTGCCAGGGATTCTGCGCCCGGGGACCATTGGTAACGCTTGAACCTTCGGGTATTCAATATGGCCCGGTAAAGAAGATCCATATCAAAGACATAGTCGAAAAGACACTCAAAAACGGCCAAGTTATTGAAAAACTGATCTATCACGATCCTGAAGATAAGACCAAAACGGCGACTAAATACCACGACATACCGTTTTACTCACGGCAGGAAAAGATATCACTCCGCAATGTCGGCAAGATCGATTTCGATAGTATCGAGGATTATATCGCCTCCGGCGGCTATGCCGCATTGAGCAAGGTTCTGGCATCGATGCAGCCATCGGAAGTCATCGATGCCGTAACTATCTCAGGTCTGCGTGGTCGCGGCGGCGGCGGTTTCCCAACCGGCCGCAAGTGGGCCTCCTGCGCCAAAATCGATGACGAACCGCGCTATGTCATCTGTAATGGTGACGAGGGCGATCCGGGTGCCTTTATGGATCGCTGCATCATGGAAGGCGACCCGCATTCGGTCATCGAGGGCATGATCATCTGTGCGTTCGCGGTCGGCTCAAAACATGGTTATATCTACGTTCGTGAAGAATACCCGCTGGCGGTGGTTAATCTCCAGAAAGCGATTGAAGATGCCCGGGCGCTTGGCCTTCTGGGCGAAAATATCCTCGGTAGCGGTCTTGATTTCGATATCAAAATCAACCGGGGCGGGGGAGCCTTTGTCTGTGGGGAATCATCGGCGCTGATGAAATCGATCGCCGGCGAAGTCGGCGAACCCCGGGCCAAGTATATTCGGTCGGTAGTCAAGGGCGCCTTCGATAAACCGACAGTGTTGAACAATGTCGAATCATTTGCGACTATCCCGGTCATCATGGACAAGGGCGCTGAATGGTTCGCCAAAATCGGTGTCGCCAAAAGCTCCGGCACGAAAGCCTTTTCACTGGCCGGCAAAGTTCGCAATACTGGTTTGATCGAAATCCCGATGGGTATGACCATCCGCGAAATTATCTTCGGTATCGGCGGCGGTATCCCCGGCGGGCGTGAATTCAAGGCGGTGCAAACCGGCGGGCCATCGGGCGGATGTCTCCCGGCCGACAAACTCGATCTCCCGGTCGATTTTGATACTCTGACCGCTGCCGGCTCGATGATGGGCTCCGGCGGTATGATTGTCATGGACAATCGCACCTGCATGGTCGAAGTCGCTCGGTATTTCCTCGAATTTCTGGTCAAGGAATCCTGCGGAAAATGTGTGCCGTGCCGTGAGGGGCTGCATCAGTTGCTGGTGCTATGTACCAAAATCACCAAAGGACAGGCGACCGAGACTGATCTGGCGTTGATGGAGAAACTGTCGAAGACTATCCAGATCGCCTCGCTGTGCGGACTTGGTCAGTCAGGACCGAATCCGTTTCTCAGTACCCTGATGTATTTCCGCGATGAATACCTCGCCCATATCCGTGACAAGAAATGTCCGGCCGGGGTATGCCGCGATCTGATCGAATTTGAAATCAATGATAAATGCACCGGCTGTATGGCCTGTTTGTCGGCCTGTCCGGTTGACGCAATCACCGGTGAAAAAGATAAATTACACGTTATCGACCAGAAGATCTGCACCCGTTGCGGATCATGTGAGCTGGTCTGTACTTTTGACGCTGTTGATGTGAGATAGGTGAGTTTATGATTCATCTGACTATAAATGGTAAAGTCGTGAAAGCGCGCAAGGGTGAGATGCTTCTGGATGCCATCCGCCGCGAGGGAGTCGATGTCCCGGCGCTCTGCGACCATAAGGCGATCGAGCCGGTCGGGTCGTGCCGATTGTGCACGGTTGAGATCACGCGCAAGGAATGGGATGGCTGGAAAAAGCACGTGACATCGTGCCTGTATCCGGTCGAAGAAGGGCTGATTGTCAGCACCCATACGGAAACCTGTATCGAAATTCGCAAAACGATTCTGGATCTGCAACTGGCCAATTGCCCCAATTCCGAAGTCATTCAGGAGATGGCCGAGGAATATGGCATCCTCAAAACCAGCTATGAACCGGACTACGAAGCTGACAATTGCATTATGTGCTATGCCTGTACCCGCATTTGTGAAGTATTGGGCAAGAGTGCGATTGCGGCTATCAATCGCGGCCAGCACAAGATGATCTCGCCGCCGCTGGGTCCGGATAAGCCGGCCATTGATTGTATTGGCTGTCTGGCCTGCGCCAAAATCTGTCCGACCGACGTTATCAAATTCACTGATAAGGGCGGTGTTCGGACAATCTGGAACAAAGATTTCGAACTGATCGCGTGCAGTAAATGCGGTAAGACGACCATCACGCGCGAATTCGCTGATTACCTGGCTGAAAAACGCGATCTGCCGAGAGAGTATTTTGACGTCTGCGATGAATGCAAGCGTCGCGAGACCGCTGAGAAGATGGGCGGGCTTGTCGAGAAGGCTAAGGAGGTGGCGGTATGATGGAATTTCGCTTCAAAGTTATTCCCGATTTGTGTATCGGATGCCGTACCTGCGAACTGGCCTGCGCCTTTACGCACACCGAAAAGAGCAAACCGGGCCGCAGCCGGATTTATCCGCTGGCCTACCGTCCGGATCGGTTTGTCCCGGTGGCCTGTCTGCAATGCGACGATGCCGCTTGTGTGAAATCATGTTTGTTCGATGCCCTGCATCGCAACGAAGAAACCGGCGCGATTGAAGTCGATGAAGAACGCTGTGTAAAATGCCGTGCCTGTGTGGCGGCGTGTCCGTTCGGGTGTGCGCTGATCGATGATGTCCATGATCGGATTGTCAAATGCGATCTATGCGGCGGTGCCCCGGCCTGCGCTCAGTTCTGCCCGACCAAGGCACTGGTGTACGAGAAGATTGCATAGTAGTTCGACCTTTCTAAAAACTTACAGGATAGAATAAAAAATCCCGGCCAAAGCCGGGATCAGGGTGTTGACAAAGTAGTCGGCACCTTTTTTTATTTTGCGATTATGCTCAGTAATTATTATATGATGTATATTCAAGTCATATACTAAGGGTTGGTTATGTTTCAAAGAAGAGACAGCAGTCAGCAGCAGGCGGAGTTTGTCTGCATCGAGAACCTGGTACCGGCCGATCACCTTCTTCGTCAGGTCGAGAAGCAGATCAAGTTTTCGTTCATTTATGAGAAGACTAAGGATTTATACTCGGATATCGGACGTCCCTGTCTGGACGTGGTGGTATTGTTCAAGATGATGCTGATCGGTTATTTATACGGGCGCCAGCGAAACCACCGGGGGTGCTCTTTGACGTATGGATGGTCATGCGAGCATTGGAAAGCGATATCCAGGGCCAGATCCAGCTTCAATTCGTGGGCGCGTTTAACCAGTGCTTTAAAATCGTCGATAGTTCCCGGGTCCGGATGAATTGCCTTATGCCCGCCGTCTTCCGAACCGATCGCCCAGGGACTTCCGGGGTCCGTTTCGGCTGCTTCGCGTGTATTGTTGGGACCCTTCCGCTTGGTTTGGCCGATGGGATGAATCGGCGGAAGATACACTGTAACGAAGCCAAGTTTGGCTATTTTAGCGAGCCGTCCCCGGACATCGTTCAAATTACCATGACGGCCCTCTCCGTCTCTGGATAGCCTCGAGCGAGCTGGCTTTTTCAGTCACAAATTCGTCCTGCTGGTGATTGCGTGATTGCAGAATAATGGTTCGTTACATGCAGATACGGACAGAATACTCATTTCTTGGTACTTATTAATTATTTAATACTTATTATAATACTATGATATACTCATGGTTGACAATTATAACGCCATAATCGGTATGAAGCCTGACCTTTGGTTATTACTCCGGCAAATACGGTAGCTACCGGCGGTAATGATAACAAGTCCTTAGCAATATATTAATTTGCCTCACTCGGGTTGATATTGTACATTTGCCAAAAACAGCCCGAGGGAGACTGCCATGATCCACCATCGCACACAGACGCGGTCGAATTTCGTATTCTTTAGCATCCTGTTGCTTTGCCTGAGTTTGTTGACGGGAATCAGTTGTACCGATTCGACACAACCAACCGGCAATGTCATTTTTATACATCCGGACGGCTCCAGTGCTTCCATGTGGACCGCACTACGTTGTTACCAGTATGGCCCGGATAGTACGTCAAACTGGGATCGACTCGAGCGTATGGGTATGTATCGGTCGCATGTACTGAATTCGACTAACGGCAGTTCACATGGCGGGGCTACCATTCATGCCTATGGCGTCAAGGTACCGTTTGATACCTATGGCAGCCCATCGTCTTCGCCCATCCGTTCGCGTTCCGGCAGTACCCGGAGCATAATGATGGATGCGATTGACAGTGGACTCGCGACTGTCCTGATCAATTCAGGCCATATCTGCGAACCCGGTACCGGCGTGTTTGTCGCCAGTTCCGCATCACGTGGCAATACCGATGAAATCTCTGAACAGATTATCAGAAGCGGGGTGGATATCATTCTATCCGGTGGTGAAACTATGCTGTTACCCGAAGATGTCGTGGGGCGCCATGGTGCTCCCGGAGTTCGGAAAGACGGCAAAAATCTGATTCAGATGGCGCAGGAACTGGGCTACACGGTAGTGTATACGCGCGAAGAATTGCTCGCGCTCGATTCGAGTTCAAAGCGCGTCCTGGGTGTATTTGCCGCAAAGCATACCTTCCACGATAAAACCGAAGAGAAACTCGCGGAACAAAATCTCCCGCTTTACACTGAAACCGCCCCGACCGTAGCTGAAATGACGGAAACCGCTCTCCGGCTTCTTGAATACGATGGCCGCCGGTTCATCATGGTTGTCGAGGAAGAGGGGACGGATAATTTCGCCAACGCCAACAACGCCAGCGGGACGCTTGAGGCCCTCCAGCGAGCCGATGCCGCCATCGGCGTGGCGCTGAAATATCACCGGACTCATCCCGAAACGCTCATCATAACGGCCGCCGACAGTGACGCCGGCGGACTCCAGATGTACGCGATACGCGATGCTGAGCGATTCGAACAGCCGCTTTCGGCGACGACTAAAAACGGCGCGGCACTTGACGGCATTACGGGAACCGGCGGGTTGCCGTTTGTTACCGCGCCGGATATCAATGGCGTGAGGCTGCATTTCGGTATTGCCTGGTCATGCTATGCCGATGTTGCCGGCGGCATCATTGCCCGGGCGCATGGTCTCAACTCAGATCTCCTGGAACTGACTCCTGATAATACCGATATATATCGCGTAATGTATGCAACCCTGTTTGGCAAAATCCTGCCGGGATATGGCGAGTAGCATTCGCTATCATGACACTATTTGAAGCTGCAGGCATTATTGTTATATTGTTATGATATTGCATTGATATAATGCGGGTGCGGAGTACTTTGACTGGTTGACCTTGTTATCCGTTTTTTATACATTACCACCTGCCGGATTCAACCGAAGGATCATAGAGATGAATGACCAGATGCGAATTGGAAAATACCCCGTATGGCGCTATGCCCTTGTTTTGGCAATCGTCATGATCGGCCTCCTGCTCATGGCAGCCTGTGGCGGAGGACAAGAAGAAGAGAGTGCCAAAAGCTCTGTCAAAAATGACGCCTATGCTAATTGGCTGACGATCGAACATGGTATGTTCAGGCTTCATATCAGCCCCACGTCACGGTTTGCCAGCAACTCGGATATACTTGCCGAAGCCTACAATCGGTTCCTGCTTGAAATCGCCGGCATTCTCGAAGTAGATATTCCGCGCGATACGATTGATCTGTTTGTGTATGCTCCCGGGCCGGAGGCGCTGAAAATTGCCGGGCAACCGACGCCATTCCATTTCGGCCATGAAATCCACTGGGGCGGATTATATCCCTATGGCTATCAATTGACCAAATACATGCTTGATAAGGGCGGATATCCCCCCGGGCGATTCAAAGTAATAAACGAAGGTATTCCGCATCTGCTGGATTATTCCGGCCGCAATTATCATGATATCACCAACCGGATTGTCAATTCCGGAGTATTTGTTTCGCTGGATTTGCTGGGCAAAAACACGATTTTCGATTCGCTTGATTATCGGATCAAGCAGGCGGAGTCGGCATCATTGTGCGGATATCTGATGTTCAATTACGGTGTCGATCGGCTGTTTTTGATCATGCAGTCGGAGATGGACTGGCAGCCGACGCTGGAGCGAATAGTCCAGTTGCCATTCGATGAAATCGAGACCGACTGGTTGAGATTCGCCCGGCAGGAGTCCGACTCGGCCAATGCCCGTTTTGAAGGCCTGCCCGGTCTTAAAAAAGAGATGATAATGGATGAGTGAGAGTAAGTGGAAAACCAGCCTGAGTGATATCGGCCCGGCCAAAATAAGAGTACGCGGGTACGATATCACCGAGATGATGGAAAAATTGGGCTTTGCACAGGCGGTGTTCTTGTTATTGCGGGGGGAATTGCCGACCGATAAAGAAGGCCGTATGATGGAGGCGATCCTGGTGTCGTCGATTGACCATGGCGTCTCGCCGCCATCGGTACTGGGTGCCCGCAATGTGATTGCCGGCGGTAATTCCCTCAATGCCGCCGTAGCGGGCGGGGTCCTTGTGATCGGCGATACTCACGGTGGCGCTATCGAGCGGTCAGCACGCATCCTGCAGGAATGGGCGGTAAAAGACGGCAACGTCGCAACCCTTGCGGCCCAGCTTGTCGCGCATCTTCGAGAAACCAAGCGGCGTATGCCCGGTTTCGGACACCGTCTGCATCAAACTGATCCCCGGACAGTTAAAATGTTCGAACTGGCCAAACGGTATGAATTCTCCGGTCGCCATATTGACCTCTGTCGCGCGATCGAGGCCGAACTGGAAAAGGCGTCCGGGCGCAAGCTGCCGATCAATGTCGATGGCGCCATCGCGGCGGTTATATCCGATATGGGATTCGACTGGCGGCTGGGTAAGGGATTTTTTATTATCTCACGCGTCCCGGGGCTGATTGCCCATGCCTATGAAGAAATGACCACAGAAAAGCCGATGCGCAAGCTCGGCATCGACAATGCCGAATATGACGGTCCCGAGGAACGGAAGATTCCATAACCGGGTATAATATGCGACTACATCAGGGAGTGATTGTGAAAAAGATCATACATGTGTGTCTGACGTTGTTATCTCTGGCGTTTTTTCTTACTGCCTGCGGGCCGTCACGAAAGGCGGCCGTCGATGAAACTCAGCTCTGCATCCCGCAGGGCCTGACTGTCGATTCCACCGGAAATGCTTACCTGAGAATTCAATGGAATATGGCCTGTCCCGGATCACGGGTAATGCGCGGATTCAATATATATCTATCTGACTCGCCGGTCACCGACGAATTCCCCGGTCGTCAACGACCCGATATCAAACCGTATAACAATGACCTGTATCCGGGCGATACGCTTGGGCGGCCCACGATTGAATCATTTGTATTCGAGAATATCCCCACTGCTCAGGTGCATTATATCCATGTACGCACGGTGTACAACGATGGCTCGGTCTCAATACCGACCAACGAACTGGAAGTGATTGTGTATCCGCAGGGGACACTGGAACTGGGCGTCAGTTACAGCGGAGACCACGACGGCTACAGCTTTGCGGAAAACAGCTATGTCAATACCGATGCGCTGTCTAATGATATTTATTATTACAATCGCGATGGCGCTGATTATCTCTGTTCGGCCTCGCGTATCAGTGCCATTAATCGGAATACGAAACTATATTCGGCCGGCAATGGCACCGATATCGGTTCAGTTGAGAATATCGTGCCTGTCGGAAATCCTGATGAGCGGCTGGATATACATACCGGTGATATTATTGTAGCGATTACCGAAGAAGGCTACCCGGCCAAATTACGTGTCGCCGGCTTTGACGGCAGCGGGGAGGATCGGATAGTCAAACTGGAGTTTTTCTATAAACCGCCGGTGAGACAACCCGGTCAGGGAAGTTAGTTAGACATGATAAAGGGATGCCATCGGGCGCCCTTTATTCTACTATAGTACATCGAGTATTCGTTTTGCGATATTCTCAGGGGTAAACCCGAATTTTTCCATGAGAATCTTACCGGGGGCCGAGGCGCCGAACCGATCAATTCCGATACAGCGCTCAGCATCTTTGGTCCAGCGCTCCCATCCTATGGTCGTTTGAGCCTCGACCGAAAAGACCGGGACAGTCTCGGGCAGCAGTTTCTTTTTGTAGGCCTCCGGCTGAGCTGCGAACAACTCCCAACTGGGCATACTGACGACTTTGGCTATTCGGCCACTGTCCTTGAGCTGTCCGGCCGCTTTCAGCGCGATTTGTACCTCAGACCCCGTGGCTATCAGCACCAGATCGGGGGTGACATCGGGATCGATGAGTGCATACGCTCCATACCTGACAGCATCGATTACCTCGTCAGCCGGCTTCTCGATTAACGGCAGAGATTGCCGGGTCAGCACCAGGCAGACCGGCTTGTCCTTTGATTCCAGCGCTACGCGCCAGGCTCCGACTGTTTCATTGGCATCGGCCGGGCGAAGAACAATGAGATTCGGTATGACCCGGAGCGCGGCCAAATGCTCTATCGGCTGATGGGTGGGACCGTCTTCGCCAAGACCAATACTGTCATGCGTAAAAATAAAGATCGAAGGAATCCCCATCAGGGCCGAGAGTCGTATTGCCGGCCGCATGTAATCGGAAAACACCAGGAAAGTGGCGCCATAGGGAATCAGTCCTCGGTGCAAAGCCATACCGTTGACAATCGCCCCCATCGCATGTTCGCGGACACCGAAGCGTATATTCCGCCCTTTACGATTGCCGCGTGTAAAATCGGACGACGAGGCGATCAACGTGTTATTTGAGGGCGCCAGGTCGGCTGATCCACCGACTAATTGCGGCAGAGTCGACTCGATAGCATTGATGACCTTGCCGGAGGCTTTGCGCGTGGCCATCGCATCGGAGAAGGCCGGAAGTTTATCCCGCCAATCATCGGGAAGATGGCTCTCGATTGCATCGGTAAAGGCCCGGGCATCGGTCGGAAATTGAACTTTATAGGCTTCGAAATCTTTGTGCCATGCGGAGGAATATTTGTTTCCCCTCAAGCGGGCCAATTCGGTAAATCCTTTGACACTCTCCGGGATATGAAAAGTCGGCTTCAATGGCCAGCCGATATGTTCTTTGGTAAGTTTGACTTCTTCCTCGCCCAATGGCGCGCCGTGGGCATCAGCTGAATCCTGTTTATTGGGAGCACCGAAACCGATATGCGTGCGAACTGCAATCAGCGATGGCTTTGTTTTTTCATCCTGTGCGATAGTAATCGCTTCGGCAATGAGAGCCGTATCGTTGCCGTCTTCAACCCGCGAGGTATGCCACCCATAGGCTTCAAAACGGGCAATAACATTTTCGGTGAAAGCCAACTCGGTGGGGCCGTCGATGGAAATACTGTTATCGTCGTAAAGGACGATCAACTTGCCTAATCCGAGATGTCCGGCCAATGATGCCGCCTCATGAGAGATACCTTCCATCAGGCAGCCATCGCCGACCATCGCATAGGTGTAATGATCGACAATGTCATGGCGCGGCTTGTTGAACCGCGCCGCCAGCATTTGTTCGGCCATTGCCATGCCGACCGCATTGGCAAATCCCTGACCCAGCGGACCGGTCGTCGTTTCGATCCCGGGAGTGTGACCGTATTCCGGATGTCCGGGAGTCTTGCTGCCCCATTGGCGGAAATTCTTTAATTCATCGAGCGGCAAATCATAGCCAAAAATATGCAGCAAACCATAGAGCAGCATGGAGCCATGGCCATTTGAGAGTACAAAACGATCCCGATTCGGCCAGTGCGGCGCTTGCGGATCATGACGCATAAACTGATCCCAGAGCGTGAACGCCATCGGGGCGGCGCCCATCGGCATGCCCGGATGTCCGGAGTTGGCCTTCTCGACAGCGTCGACTGCCAGAAATCGCAGGCAATTTATGATTTCGGTTTCATGTTCGACCGGACGTGTGCTCATGACTCCTTACCTCCTGTGGAAGAGATGCCGTCGGATACGGGAATATAGTACACCATTTGTAACACATTCGCACTAAATTTGTGCCGGCATTGCGTTTCAATATAATACAATTTATACTTGTTAAAACCGGCGAGGGCCATTATCTCGGTATAGATATATCTACGTATGAGGATATATGATTATTGTTTATGCTTCATTAGCAAGTGCGTTTTTAATCGGTATACTCGGTGGTCTGCTTTTTTCACGGAAGCGCCGTATCCCCGGAACACCGCTTACGCATACTGTCATTGTGGCTTGCGCGGTCGCGGCCGGACTATTGACTGGTCTCAATGTCGCGGCCATAGCCACCGCCGAGGCTTATCAAAACTGGCCCGTCGTTGCGGCAATCGTAACCGGAGGCGAGATTACCGGCGGACGATCCTATATACCGGAAGTTTATTACACCTATGAATTCCACGGCCGGCAGTATTCCGGCGTCGATACCATCTATACACCCGGATTTGGCGGTAAGCGCAAACGGCTCGATGTTGCCGAAACTGAACTGGCCGGTCACCCGCCCGGTTCGGAGATTACCATGTATGTCAATCCGGATAATCCCGAGGAGACCCGGATGTCGATCGGTTTATCATACAAGGTATATATGCAACTGGGACTGGGCGTGTTTCTGTTGGCGGTTACATTGTTTTTGCTTCTTGGTCTTACCGGAAAAAACTTCAATCCACCGTCACGCCGGCATCAGTCAGGGCCCGCATCATCGCCTTGATGTGGGAGCCATGCCAGTAGAGACGATCGCACTCCGGACAATGCCTGAAATCAGTATGATGTTCGTATGTGTAGGGATGGATACGGTCCTTTATGTCCACCTGATCAACCGGCACTGTCGCTGAATTATCAACCAGGCAGCGCGTAAAGAACTGTTTACGATCAAGTGCAAGACCGAGTTCGGCAAGGACTGTTTTAAATTGCTCCATCCAGTCATCAGATTCAAGGATCAGGCAGCGGCGGGCCAGTATTTTTTCCTCGAGGCGATGATCACGGCTTAAAATAAACCGCTTTTCGTTCAGAGCAATCGAGATCAATTCGGCATCATCAATGGGATTCCGGTACACAGTATCGAAACCGGCCAGACGGAGATAGCGGGCCAGACGGCCCAGTTGTTCGTCGCAGATAAATTGGATACT
This sequence comes from uncultured Ignavibacteriales bacterium, assembly GCA_964526635.1. GTDB lineage: Bacteria > Zixibacteria > MSB-5A5 > GN15 > JAAZOE01 > CAZGLR01. The sequence continues at coordinate 42,217 of CAZGLR010000008.1, forward strand.
TTTTTTCGACATGGCGCCATAAACAGGCATGAGGAAAAACTAACGCGATGATTGCGTTTGCGATGTCTCCGGATCATAAATGATCGGAATCGTGAAGCGGGTGGAGTCCGGATCATTGCATTCTATCGTTATTGATGTCTTCAGTTCAGTTCTTGGGGCCTCTCCGGCGAAGGTAATCATAAGCTGCTTCGAGCCTCCCGGGGATATTGCGTCTGGCAGCAGGATAGTGAGCAGATCGCCAGGCGCACTGACCGGGGTGATGGAAACTGGGGTGTCGCCGACATTGGTGAGTGTCACAGTGACCGTGCTGTCACCGGATGTCGACGGCGGCATCGTCATACTCGATGGCGAAATTACCAGCGGCCGGGTGCTATCAGGATCCTGTAGGATATATGATTCAATATCGAGCTTGTTATGAAATTTCGTCTTATCGGTGAATACTTTGGTCCGCTTGCTGGTTTGCCCGATGCGAAGTCCGGTCGAGAAGGTGATCGTGATATCGGTACTGTCGCCCGGCGCCAGAATGTCCTTTTCCAATGGCGCTTTGGTGCATCCGCAGCCGGGCTTGACCTGGTCTATGTGGAGCTCTTCCGAACCACCGTTGCGAAGTCGGAACGTATGCTGGACAGTCGCTTGCATCGGGACAAATCCGAAGTCAAAGGACGCACTGGTGGGGCTTTCATTATAGCCGATAATGACAGGCGTATAGGTGCGGTTGAGATTCTGGGCGGAAATAAATCCGCAGAAAAGAGATACGATCAAAGTAAGAGAAAGGTGAAATCTCAACATAGTATCTTATATCATTGAGTACTGCGTTCGATCCCGCGTCTCAAGACGAAGGATTCGCTATCAGGTAAATGCACCCGCAACGGCCGCAATGACGACGCCCACGATGATAAAGGGGATGGCAAGGATCACCAGAGGCGCCAGCACCGCCAGAATTACACCGAACATGGCCGCGACAATGGCAAACATCCCGGCCAATACGGCCACCGCGAGACCGAACATGGCCCCAAGAACGACGGCCACCACACCAAAGCACCCGTCAAACAGAAAAAAACAGGCCAACAGAGTCAAGACAAATACCAAAAATAATTTACCCATCCTGCCTCCGATTCATTCATTTATCGATAATACGTCAACACCTGTGTATACGTAATAGTAACAAACAAGTTACCATCTTACAATGTTTTTTTACCGCCACCGGGCATGAATGAGAACACAAGCTGCCGATGAGAGTATAAGAAGAAACTGCCTATAAAACACTTGGTCGGCCGTGAGGAAAGGCCTATTATACCGGGTGTCTGCATAAGGAAAGTATAGATGAAATCATCGCGGCTTGTTACAATGTTATTGATCATTTCCGGCCTGATTATCGCACTGGGCGGATGTGGTGGCGACGGCGATAACGGCAACGGTCCCACGCCGGTGGTATATACGTTATCTTCCAGTTATTTCCCCATGGCCGATGGCGATACCTGGTACTTTGATACCAACAACGTCACTATCGTCCGAACCATAAGTGGTGATACGGTCATCAACGGTGTTACCTGTAAGCGGGTGCTTGAGAATGGTGTCACATCGCAGGCGTGGGTGATTCAGGATTCGACCTTCCGGATCTATCTCATTGCCGAAATTTTGCGCCCCGAACCACCACTTGACATCCCGTTCACGCTGGAGCGCGGTAAAGTGTTTAGCTATGGTTCTACGCTTTACGACGACGACGATGATTCCATCGGATTTGCCTCGGGCAGCCTTGAATTTCGGGGGAAAATCACCGATACCGTGCCGGCCGGAATTTTCGACAGCGTGGCCACAATTTACTACAGCCCGGATGATTATACCGAATATTATGCTCCCGGAGTGGGGCTTCTAAACGATGAGTTTTACCTGCTCGACAGCGCCCTTATCGGGGGAGTCTGGTACAGGTAGGACAACATGGCAATCCAGATTTTCGGCACCAAAAAATGCAGGGACACGCAGAAGGCGATTCGCTTTTTCAAGGAACGGCGAGTGTCGTTTCAATTCATTGACCTGGCCGAAAAGGAAATTTCCCCGGGCGAATTGCGCAATATCACGCAATCGGTTCCCCTTGAAGAGTTGATTGATACCGAGGGAAAGCAATACAAAAAGCGCAACCTCGCCTACATGAAATTTGATATTGAGACTGAATTGCTCGAGGATCCATTGCTGTTTAAGACTCCGATAGTCCGGGCCGGGGGAAAGGCTGCTACCGGGAATCAGCCCGATTTATGGAAATCATTTATACCCGAGTAAGTAAAAGCTGTTTTTAGCTGAGATGCGATTCAAGTATCGTAGCTGCATTTATATTCTGTTCTTTTGCCTTTTCCAATAACTCCTTCGCCACGAAAATCGTCCGGATGTCGTTTCTAAGGCCCACGCCCGTGACAAATCCAGCATTGAAAGGCTAAAAATAAACCCGGTGACCGGAAGATGGTCACCGGGCCGGTGATCTGTGTGGATTTACATAGCCCGCCATGCTTGCTTGTCATCCACTGCGGCGGCTATGTATCAGACACCTCACTAAGCCATGTATTCAAACTGGACCACCTCCTTTCCAGTGTACCGGCAATGTTTTAATTGTTAAAATCTATCGCAACAAAAAAAACGTCGAAATCAGCAAAAGAGGTATTTATTAGCGAGATTTATTTCAATTCACATATTATCTTAATATCTGTTGGATCAGGAGCCGACCATGGATGTCGGCGTCGCCAGAGCAGCGGTATCAATCCGCATGGGATATTATCAAACTCGGATTATCATCGGGGAATATGTCATGAGCCACGAGAACAAGCAACCCACGCAATCAGCAACCGATTCCTGTATCGGCTGGGATATCTGCCGGCTTTATCATAATGCTATCGACACCATAACCGACGGTATTCATATTGTCGATTGTAATCTTCATGTGATCGCATGTAATCGCGTTTTTACCGACTGGTGTCGTGCTCTCGACATTGACACTAATGATATTATAGGTAAACACCTGTTCGAAGTGTTCGGCTTTTTGGCCAATGATCTGCGGGGGCAGTATCAGCGAGTTCTTGAACATGCTGAGCAAATCGAATCGAGAAATACGATTCAAGTGGGCGAGAAACAGGTTGTCATCCAAATCAACCGGTATCCGGTTATTAAGGATGGCACAGTCACTCATGTCGTATCCATTTTGCACAACACTACCGATATAGAAAAGCTGATCGAGGATGCCACGATATTCAAGACACTGGCCGATACTGCCGCCTATGGTATCGCTTTGATTTCTCCCGACCTTCGGATTGTGTATACCAACCAGGCGCTGGTGGAGATGCATGGCTATAACGAGCGATCAGAGCTCGAGGGTCACTCGATCGAGATAATCCATACGCCGGAACAATTTGAAGAATATCAAAAGGCCGTCAGCGAGTTTTTCAATGGCGCCGGTAACGTGCCGGTTGAAATATGGCGCAAACGGCGCGACGGCTCTACATTTACAACTTTGACTAATTCATCAATAATATACGATGTTTCTGGAATACCCAAGTTCATGGCTGTCACAACAGTGGATATTTCCGAACGCATTAAGCACGAACGAGCGCTGCGCCAGAGCGAGGAGAAGTACCGCCTGCTGGTTGAAAACGTCAATGCGGCCATCGGCCTCTTTGATCGCAATGGTACCATAAAATTCATCAACTCTAAAGGTGCTGCGATATTCGGCGATGAAATCGATGCGCTTATCGGAAAAAACCATCACGATTATTTCCCCACGGAATTGGCCGATGAACGCGTTCAGAAGATTCGAGACACCATTGATTCCGGCAGGGGTAACACTTTTGAAACTCAGTACGTTCAAAAAGGCAAACCCGCCTGGGCCAATGTCAGTATTCAGCCATTCAACGATACTACCACCGGTCAGAATCTGGCCATGGTTATAGTCCAGGATATCACGGATCAGGTGGTTTACCTGAAAACACTGCGGGAAAGTGAAGAGAAGTACCGGCTGCTGGTCGAGGGCGTCGAAGCTGCCATCGCTATAATTGATTACAACGGCATACTTCGCTTTATCAATGACTATGGCGCCAGTTCTCATGGTCTTCTGCGCGAAGACGTCATCGGCAAGTCGCAGCATGATCTGTACCCGCCGGAATTTGCCGAACGGCAGCTGGCCAATATTCGCCGGGTCATTGAAACGGGAGAAGTATTCACCGAAGAAGCGGAGACAATTCATCAGGGAAAACCCGACTGGCTTTCAACCAGCATTCAACCATATCACCTTTTTGACTCGCGCGAACGCTACGTACTAGTTATCGCCCACAGCATCACCGCTCGCAAAAAGGCAGAACAGAACCTCCGGGAAAGCCAGGAACATTATCGCCTGCTGGTCGAAAGCCTCGAGGCGGCGGTGGCTGTCTTTGATTATGACGGCAAGATGCTGTTTGTTAATTCCCGGGGCGCGGCGCCGTTTGATACTACTCCGGAGAAACTCATCGGTAAGACACAATGGGAAATATTCCCCGATGACGTCGCCAATCGCCAGATGGAGTCAATTCGACGCGTGATCGATACCGGCGAGGGTATGACAGTTGAGAAGGAAACTATAACAGGCGCAGGGCCGGTGTGGTACAGCACGACCCTGCAGGCATATCGAGACAGTTCAGGTAAACCGATTGCCGCCCTGGTTATCGCCCAGAATATTTCCGAACGCAAACTCGCCGAGCAGGCCCTTCGCGAAAGCGAACAAAAATTCCGAACCGTAGCTGAGCAGACATTACTCGGGGTCTTGATTTATCAGGACGGCCTGCTCAAATATGTTAATGAGGCCGCGGCGCAGATGTGCCAGCGGACGCGCCAGGAAATGAAGCTATGGTCTCCGGAGCAGGTCATGGGAACCATTCACCCCGACGACCGGCAGCAGGTTATTGAACGAGCGGAACGGCGCACGAGGGGTGAAATGATCGATCCCGATGCGCCGGTATTCTACCGGATTATCCGCCCCGATAATACCATGATCTGGACCCAGCAGTTTGCCCGGCTTATCGAGTACGAGGGCCGGCCGGCTATCTTAGTCACCCTGGTCGATATTACCGAACGGCGTCAGGCACGGGAAGCACTGGAAAAGACCAAACTGGAGCTCGAACAACGTGTACGGGAACGGACCGTCGAACTTACCGACGCCAATGAGATGCTTAAAATCGAACGGCAATCACTACAACAAAAGAATATCGCCCTTCAGGAGCTCATTGAACAGGTTCAGGAGGGGCAAAGGCGGATGGGGGACAAGATTTTGGCCAATGTCAATATGGTTGTCATGCCCATGGTCGACGCACTGCAGAATAAAGTGCCGGATCATCTGCGCCAGCATATCACCGAAATACGCCGTGAACTTTCCGAGATTACCGGCGAGTTTGTCGATACCATGCAGAAAAAATTGACGTCGCTAACTCCCCGGGAAATACAAATATGTAATCTGATCAAGCGTGGTTATTCATGTAAGGATATCGCCGGATTACTGGATAATTCGGTACAGACGGTACTGAAACAAAGAGCAATGATACGCAAAAAGCTGGGGATTTCAGGTCAAAAGGTAAATCTTGCCTCATACTTGAGAAGTATTACTCTGCAGTAAAATACATAAACATAAAATTTATTTAACATGAACTTAACAAATCTCGGTGCGGGCAATTTTGTAAGTCTAAATAAATAAATATCTTAGGTTCAAAGGTTAGGGGATTGTGGTATTCGTTGTACCATAAAAATACCACAAAATACCCTCTTGCGCTATTGACAATCTTTACTATTTTGATCACTGATGATGTGTGCCTGATTTGGACGCCCCCCGAAAGGGAGTATCTGACATCTATGTTCGACTTCAGAGGATGATGCTCTCTTGTCCAGTCAGGCACTGATCATCTATAAATCACCCCTCGGGGTGTTTTTTTTTGCCTGTCGGATTGCGATAAGTCAGTATCTATATTCCGTTTGACGCCGATGATCGGCGAATGACTCGGCGAGCACCTGAAATACGGTTTCATTATCCTGAATCATCCGGGTCAGCTTGTTTCTATCAAATTTCCAGGATTTTCCGGCCCGATTTCGAATGGCCCTGCCCGTCTGAAAAACACGCCGATTCCCTTCTATGTAGTAAAAATCAGGAGATGAAACAAGGCGTTGGAACGCTGGGGATTTTACAAATTCTCGAAGATCGTCGGGATTCTCCGCGACCATGTAGTATTTTTTGGCGATATGGTCGGGCAGATGCACTTTTTGCGCCTTGTAGATTTTCCGGACGGCGGTTTCAAGTACCGAGAAGGCCATCTTGAGCAGGAAATTGTCACCACCAAAGCGGGGATAAAGCGAGAACCGTGGAATATTCAACCGTTCGGAAACAGCCGTCATATTCATTGATGTATTATCGGAGTCACCCTTCTCGACAGTATCGAAAAGGTATAGATCGAAATCGGAGCGGCTGCGACGAAAGATGTGCTTAAAACGCCGGACCTGTTTATAATTCCGCAATTGCCTAAGCTGTTCGGCAAGGTCAGGCGGCATTTTCTCCATACCGGAAAACCCGAATTCCACCAGCAGACGATTGCGCTCTTCGAGCTGGTTTTTATAGTGGCGATACCCCATCATAAAAATCGCAATAAACACAATGGCTCCGCCGCCGAATATGGCATAGGGCAACAGGCTTTCCATAATCTGCTCCAGCTGGATTCGTTCAGGCTTTGTACTATTAATATCGAAATTGAGAGAGATTGTCTTGATACAAAAAAGCCCCCGAAATTTGGGGGCTTTGTACTTTGTTCAAATTGGGCTATTATTTACCGGTCGCGGAAAGACCGGCAGGGACATCACGGCGCAGGACCGGGATACTGTATCTGGTTTTGGCTTCATCGGTGAATTCGAGAGTAAATGATTTCTCGAACGTCTCGTCGAGATGATCATCATGGATAATGATTGTGGCTTCGGCTGTCTGGCCGGGACCGATTTGCTCCGGTAACCGGATATCGAAATAGCCTTCGGGTTCACTGACTACTGTGGCCGAAACCGGTACTTCGGAGGAATTTGTGATTGCAAAAGTCCGCGAGGAGATTTCAACTTTTTCAGATTTGGGGATAACCAGTCGCATCGGATCGATTGTAACCGCAATCGTGTCAGTATTGCGGATAGTATATGCCTTAATCGAAATCCGGGTCATCGGGATCCGTTCGTTGGTATGAATCGCTGTGAACTTGGTAGTTGAACCGGTGCGTTTGCCATTGGAGAAGATAATTTCAAGTTCGGTTGTTTCATCGGGGGCGAGAGCATCTTTGCCCAATGGTGCCTTGGTGCAGCCGCAGCCCGGCTTGACCTGGGCAATCTTGAGCGAGTCGCTGCCGGTATTGTGAATCTTGAATACATGAGATACTTTGCAATCACCGGTGATATAGCCAAAATCGAATATTTTCGGCGCGATATACATTTCCGGCTGGGCAACAGCAATGTTTCCCAGGATAAAAAGCATGAAGGCCGAAACAAGTATTGCGCTGCGCATCTGTCCTCCAGAGTATGTGGGCCTGCGTATACACTATATACACGCAATAATCCCAATTGTTTCCGGCATATTCAACGCCGGAATCTATATGCAATACGTCTCGTTGCCAGTAAAAAAGGGCGGAATACAAACCGCCCCAAATTTCAATATAGGTCTTACATCACTTGCGCGTGTACGTGCCCTCCATTGAAACAAACCAGTTTTCGCCATCCATGGAATTTTCCATCTTCCATTCAAAGCTATTCCCGGCTATATCGGACGTCGTTACACGGGTATAGAATTCCTCTCCGCCCATAATGTCTTCGCCCTCGAAGACAATCTGACCATCTTCCTCAATGCCTTCATATAATGACATCCGTGCGCCGAAATTATCGACCCAGACCTGTTGCCAGACCTGCGTCTCACGGTCATAGGTCATGATGCTGTAGCCGTGCATCATCATACCCATCATTTCGCCGGTGTAGGTGATGGCAATCGCGGCGCCATCGCAGATAGTACTGTAGGTGGCGTCGGCCGTATGGTCAATCCATGGCGACTCCGGGTCCATGCGCCATCGTCCACTAAACTTCCAATCGCCAACCAGTTCTTTGGCGACGTCTTTGATCTCCTGGGGCGGGCCCATCTCCGGCATGGCGGCACCCTCGCCCGGCTTCTGTTCTTCGGCGCTGACGCTGGTCGCCAGCAGCAGCGTCAGGCAGAAAAATACAGCAAATCTCAATGCATAAGACTTTTTCATCCCTTGCTCCTCCAGATTCTCCCAATACGGGAATATGTAAGGGTTTGTGGTAAGATATTAATGCACAGATAATACGACAAACTACAACAAGATACAAAAAGTATTATATCACATTTTAGCGGGTGCCGTAGGGCAGGTCGGAATGTTGTTTGAGATACTCGAGCCATTTACGAACGCCGAAAGTATCCGTGAAATTCTTCATCGTCCGGAAACCATCGCCATAAACCGGATCGTCGTCATCGATCAGGCTCTTGACGCAATAAGCTGCTTCGGGCGTGTCGTATTCGCTGAGGACCAGGTATGCCGCCAGGTTGCAGCTTCCCTCGACCAGTTTCTGGTCGCTGTCCCATTGGCCATGGTGAAACAGCCAGACATGCATCAATTCATGGGCGACTGTCTGGATAAAGCGAAAGCGGGGGAGAGAATCGAGAATGAATATCTCCGATTTTGTCTGGGTGATTAAACCGCCGAGACGGGTTTTCTTGAAGAAATTAGCGTAACCCAGAGGGTCGATATGGCCGTGGCCCTGCTGATTATTCAGGTCGGTTTTAGAAAGCAGGCCCAGGGGGATATCATCGGTATTGACTTTGATACCGTGTTTGGCCAGATGCCGCCGAGCTTCTTCCATCAGCGTTTTGGCTTCCTCATGGCTGCCGACGGCTGTCTCGAGGCACCGGCTGCACATGATGCGGCCATCGCCGAGCTTTTCTCCCGGGCGGCCGTATTCAAAAGCGATATACCGCCCGCAGTACTCGCAGCTCGGGTACTCATCCTGATGGTAGATATGGGTTTTATTGCCCCAGAAATCCTCATGGTACTGGCCGTTGATGGCCTTGCCGCACAGGCTGCACCGCAGGGCGTGTTCGGTGTTGTAGCAGAGCTCATGGTAGATATTGCCCTTGAATTCGATATAGTCGCCGGTAATCGGTTTGCCGCATTCGGCACAGCAGGGGGCATACGCCTCGGTGTAGCAGGTTTCGTGAAACGGTTGCCCGCCATGTTTGACATAGCGGCTGGAGCCGATCGGTTTGCCGCAATGGGCGCAGAGAAAATGGTCCTCGTGATAGTATTTGCCCTCGGCGGTAATGTATTTGCCGGAGGTAATTGCCTGACCGCAATGAGCGCAGATATGGGGATCATCGGCAATGGCGCTCGAGGCGGCCGCGATCAGGCAGAACAGCAGGATGGCGGCTGGTACAACTCGAGATGTTGCCACTTTTCCGGTCGCGGGTTTCATATATAGTTATACTCGGAAGGATGGTGGGGAAAGTGAATTAAAAAGCAACCAAAGGCAGAGCGCGTTGGGTTTTGCGAGGCGGAACGAAATCCCGGACCATGTTCGGGAAACCTGATACGCCAAAAAAAATACCCCCGGCAGGACTCGAACCTGCTACCCTCTGCTTAGAAGGCAGATGCTCTATCCACATGAGCTACGGGGGCATCAACATTACTGCCTACCCCTGAAAAGGTAGGGCATCCTGAATCATTATTTCTTTATACACCGAAATAATAGTTATTTGAACCACAGAGGCAAGGGAAAGTTTTGGGGATTCCCCCGGGATAATTCTCGCCGCTGAAGCGGTGGAGAATCCGTCGGTACTGACTCCGCAGTTTTGTCGATTTCGTAGATTGCGAGGATAGCGGGCAATAGTCACAGGTCGTTTTCGGAAAGTTTCGCTAAATTAACCAAACGGTTAGTTAAGTTATCAGCAAGTCGCAGAGCCATGGATCAAAAGCGGGAACCCGACAATTGC
>CAZGLR010000009.1:0-50214 GCA_964526635.1 uncultured Ignavibacteriales bacterium
ATCATCGGCCTACTTGATCCATAGATAGCTGCGAAAAACGATAAACCCACCTCGGTGAGGCGGGTTACAGTTATCACCATCTCGCCGGCTTCAAAATCCCCGCCAACCTTCCGATAATAGAAACAGACGAAACCATCCACTCACTATCAAGCAGGGGAGACTATCAGCATGTCCACAATCGCCAAAGTTATTATCTTAACGACGATGATTATCGTCTCAATGGCTATTATCGGCTGCAGCCAGACCGAAATCGCTAAAACCGAAATGCTCAAGCAGATGGCTATCACCCAGCTCGACATCCTCGACAGCCAAAAGGCTGTTTTTGATACTGACTTCACCTCCGATGGCACCGGTTCTATCGCCATCAATACACCCGAATCGACGACTGTCCGCATTTACGAAATCGACGACATCGACATCGAAGACGCCAAACTGATCTACCGCGCTATGATCCGCGCCGAGGGCTTCACCGGGCAGGCCTATCTGGAAATGTGGTGCTGGTTCGACGGCAGGGGGGAATTCTTCTCCCGCGACCTGAGCACACCGGTCACCGGGCCGACCGACTGGACCACCGAGGAGACGTTCTTTTTCCTGAAAAAGGGCGAAAACCCGGACCGGGTAAGATTAAATCTCGTGGTCAATGGTCAGGGTACGATCTGGATCGATGATATTCAGTTGCTCAAAGCGCCTTTGAAATCATGACAACAGGCGCCATTCGCCAAGCTCATTCTTGATGACATTGAGATTGGGCACCGGGATAGTGATGGTGGCATTGGCCACCGGATCATAGCAGAAACGGTATGACATGTGATAGACACCCTGCTTATGCATCACCTTCCAGCCGTTGACCAGAAACGGGCAGTTATCGTTGATGCAAATCAGCATGTCATGATTCCAGGTTGACATCGGGTTCGAGGTCAACTCCCACAACGCCAGCCGGTGATTGCAGTACGGGCACTGGCCGGTGAACTTGATTTGTGATTTGCGCGAGGCAACCACTTCCGGCGACGGCATAACAATATCTTCCGACGGCGGCGTGCGGCGCGGACGGCTGGGATCGCCGCCCGTGCGGTCGGCGTAGACGGCATAGATCGGATCCGATGGCGCCCCGGATTTGGCGTATTTGTCGTTATACGGGCGCGGTTCTCCCAGGGTGATATATTCTCCCGGCAGTTCAAATTCCCCGGCTTCCTCGAAATAATCGACAATCAGATTCATCTGTTCATCAGGGGTGAGTAGATGCCATATCTTGACCGCTTTGGTGGGAAACGATCGGTCGGAAAAAACAACCAGGTGCAATCCGCCCGGTTTGAGTACGCGGGCGACTTCTTTGAAAACCGCGACCGGATCGATCAGGTATTGGATTGATACGACGTTCAGGACGATATCGAAATACTGGTCCGGGAATGGCATCTCGGGGTCTTTGTTCAAATCGTGCACAGCATAGCTGGTCAGGGACGGGTTGCCGTGGAGTTCAATCGGGTTCATTCCCAGTCCGATTACCTCTTTGGCCTTAACTTCTTTGGGGATATGGGAATCGATCGAGGCCATGAGGTCGAGAATATACGGCTCTTTTTCTGTAATTAACGATCCGATAAGAGCTTCCAGATGCTCCAGGGCGGTTGAATCAAGATGTTCCACCAAACGGGCGCGCCTGTAAAAGGCAGCATCGTCGGTCTCATCCTGGCGGGAGTAGGCGTCCGGAAGACGGCGCAACTCGCGATACGCCAAGTCCTTTCGCGGCTGTTGTTTATTCTCTTCAGACATAGTGCACCCACTATTTAAACACAATTAGGGTACATGTCGTTCCCGATCTATTATATCGGCAACTGAAATAGTCGATGTTAAGTAGATTCTGATATTTTGCCAAAATTCACACAAACCTTGTGCAATTTGCAATGGTGGCTAATATATTCATTATGGCCCGTCAACCGATACAGGTGGCAATTTATATTGCCCGTTATTGCAATGAAGCATGGTCCTACCTTGTGATGCATCGCATTCCGGATAAGGGAAATTTCTGGCAGCCTGTCACCGGCGGGGTGGAGTATGGCGAAGAGCCATATGATGCCGCCCGCCGCGAGATGATCGAGGAAACCGGTATTGAGCCGCTGGAATTCCATTCACTGGGCTACAGCTTCACCTATCCCATTGCAGGATGGTGGAAGAAAATCCATGACTGGGACGCCGACACGATGACCGAGCATGTTTTCTATGCGATTGTCGATGGCGATGCCGAACCGAAATTATCGCCCGATGAACACGATTGTTACCAATGGCTTACTCTCGACGATGCTGTCGCGATCCTGCACTGGGATGACAACAGGGATTCATTGCGGCGGGTCGATGCCGTTTTGAGCAAACGGCAATAGCCCCCGGCCAATGCGCCGGCAGTCATTCCGTATTATCTGAAAAGCGAATTATGGAAAGGTATTGATATGAAAGATGCAGCTGTCTTTGTCTCCGGCGCCAACCGTGGGATCGGGCTCGAATTCGCCCGTCAGCTTACCGCCGCCGGGGCGCAATGCATCGCCGGGTATCGCAGCGAGGATCGATCAAAAGAGCTGTTCGGTGAAAGCGAAAAGCACGATAATCTGCATGCCGTCAAAGTCGATGTCACCAACACATCCGATCTGAAATCACTGGCTGAGTTTATTCAATCGAAATTCGGGCGTCTTGACCTTCTGATCAATAACGCCGGAGTCAATTTCGGGCAGGCTGATCATATGAACGATGTTGATATCGATGGCCTGCGCACTACCCTCGAGGTCAATGTCACCGGAGTGCATCTGATGACAATGCATCTCTATGATCTGCTCACCAAGGGCAACTCGCCGAAAATCGTTAATATCGGATCACGGCTCGGACTGATCGGTCATGGCTGGAATCATGCGATGCCGTACCGTCTGAGCAAAGCTGCGCTCAACATGCTGACGTCGATGCAGGCCGAGCAGTATAAGGATGATAAAATCACGGCGGTTGTTTTTTCGCCCGGCTGGGTGCGGACAGATATGGGCGGTCCCAACGCCAATCTGTCGACCGAAGAATCGGTGTCGTCGATGCTCAAAGTCTTTCCGCGGCTGTCACTTGATGATACCGGGCAGTTTTTTAGTCACGATGGCCAACGTATTCCGATGTCGTAATTGAAGTCGGCTGCCATAAAAAATCGTTGCTAAAATCCACGTTTGGGTTGTTTTTGAAGCAGGACATTTCGGGCAGCGCAAAACTCGTAATTGTCCTCATAAAAATTCATCGCCATTGGGTGCCCCACAGCTTGCTGTGGGGAAAGTGACTTATCCGTTTTAACAAAATATGGCGTGCTCGCTCCGGGCGCGCCAAGGCAAATTCTTCTTCTGAATATGATGGATATCGCGCCGTGGGATGGGCCGGAATATGATTACCTGTCTTTGCGGGCCAGATAATTGAATTGGTCGAAATATTTGCGCCATTGAGTCTCGGTGGAATTAAAGTCATTGGAAAAATAAAAATAATCAACCAGGGCTTCGCGCACGCGGGCGATTTCCTTCAGCCGGGGAAATGGATGCCCGGCATCAAGACTCAGATCAAGCAATTCAAGGGCGCGCTCCATCGCCCGCTCGGCCATCTCCGGCTTGCCCTTGTTTCGCCAATTGAGAGCACGGTGTACTTCGCTGCCGATGTTGGCCATCTGTTCAGCCAGCGACATGTCACGCCATTGGTCGCTGAGATCATGATGGTGTATTGTCACCGTTTTATCCAATGGTTTACCACGGCTCTTATTCGCTGTCTGACTTTTTCATCATCGACGCCACGACTGCGATTGCCCTGACTGGGTCTTAGATTTATCATCGAATCAAATTCAAGGAAATCATCATCTTCTATATCTGGATATAAGTTGATACCCCAGAGTGCTTCCTGCGTTGAATCATTCTCAAGGAGCATGGCTTCGAGGTCAGAATGGAGATTGGCATCCAGTGCCAGCAGATTACGCTCGATATCAACGACGCCTTTTACCATATCGCCGAAATAATTTTGGGCCATCTCGCGCAAGTTATCATTAGTAATCGTATCATCCAGTATTTTCATATTTGCCCTTTTCGCTCTGTGATTATAATAGGAAGGTAATATATGCAGAAAAACCAATCTCAGCAAGATCAAGCTCCGGGGGCAGGACTCGAACCTGCGATATCCTCCTTAACAGGGAGGCGTTGTGCCAGCTCAACTACCCCGGAGTGAATTTGTTATTGCTTACCTGTCAGGATCTGCCTCGCTTCGCTCGGGGTGCCCCACAGCTTGCTGTGGGATTACCATGTCATCGATTGCAAATATCAGGATCTGCCTCGCTTCGCTCGGCACCGCCTTCAGCGGCATGGATCCTGACCTGCGATTGTCGACGTCTCTTGTCGAAACCTGCGTCGCTTCGCGCCGCACCTTCGCGTCGCTCGGGCAAGGGATTTCGACCTACAGCAAACAGTGGGAATAAAAAAATCCCCAAAAAAAAACGGGCCGGCTGATGCCGACCCGTTCAAAGCTTTTCTGACACACCTCGATCACGCCGGCATCCGTATGGCTCCCGGATTATTATTATTGCGATTATTGAAGTTGGCCGTTGCCATCATGGTCTGTGTCATAACAAGATCAATGTAATCTATAATGCCGGTTTGTCAAGCAGAATTTACGTTCCGCGCACCCCTGAAGGGGTGCGCCACAACACGAGGCCATGATCCGGGTACCACGCCGCTTCAGCGGTGTGAAAAGAAATCAGACATGTACCCGAAGTACCACACCGCTTCAGCGGTGTGAAAAAATATAAGGTATGTACCCGAAGGTACCACGCCGCTTCAGCGGTGTGAGAACTATCCGAAAGTCACGCCGCCGATTTGGCCTGGCGGCGCGATGGCACCCGTATCCCCGAAATTATCAACGCCAGGAAAATAAATGATCCCCCGATCGCCCCCCGCATCACAAACTCCTCACCGCCGATTGTCCATGCAAAAATCGCCGCAAAGACCGGCTCCAGCGCGAATATCAGCGATACTTTAATCGGCTGGGTGATCTTCTGCGCCAGCATCTGAATGACAAAGGCCGACAACGACGGAAACAGGGCCAGAAAGACGACCACCCAGCCGGCCTCGACTGTCGTGATCTCAAACGGCAGCCCGAAGATAGCGCCATAGATCAAGCTGATTGCCCCGACTGCCAGAAACTGTTGGCAGGAAATGATATAGGGATCGATATTGCGCTTCATGTATTTATCAGAATACAACACATGCAGGGCATAGGTCATCGCGGCTACCAGTGTCAGCAGATCGCCGGTATTGACTTTGGTCATCCCGCCGGTCAGGATCCATAGTCCGGCCAAAGCTACCACACTGGCGACAATCTCCATCGGGGTCGGCACCCGTTTGACGATCGGATAGAGAAAAAGCGGTATAAACGCCACAAACAAGCCGGTGATAAAGCCGGAATTCGAGGCTGTGGTAATACCCAGTCCGACTGTCTGGGTGGCATAGAGCAGAAAGAGTATTACCGAAAGATACAGGCCCTTCCATATATCCTGAAACAAATTCCGTTTGGTTGCGATCAAAAACATGAGCATGACTACCCCGGCCAGGGTGAAGCGATAACCGACCATAATGATCGGATCGATACCGGTCAGGGCGCCCTTGACAATAAAAAAGGTCGAGCCCCAGATAGCGGCGGCATAGAACAACCCCACGTCGGCCAGGATAACTTTGCGTTTGGGTATATCGTTTCCGGTGGTCATGATGCAGGATAGTACGTGCGGGCACGGTCGAAGTCAAGCGCCGGATGAACAACTATTTTTGTCATCTATTTTAAAATTCCGTGAACCCTGTCCATAAAAGCGATGTTTCGGCAATTGATTTTTCGGTTGAAGCGATGTATTTATATTACGACACCACCTGCGGCCCCGAACATGAAAGCAATACGATACGTACTGGAGGACAGATGGAACCCAATATTGACAGGATTGCGGAATTGTATCGGCAGATATTGGTTGAAATCGGCGAGGATCCCGAGCGCGAGGGCATCAAAGATACACCTCGCCGTGCCGCCAAAGCCCTGGCCTATTTGACCCACGGCTACCATGTCGATGTCAAGGAAATCATCAATAACGCGCTCTTTGAATCTGACAACAAGCAGATGATTATCGTTCGCAATATCGAATTGTATTCGATGTGTGAACATCACATGCTGCCGTTTATCGGCAAAGCCCATGTCGGGTACATCCCCAACGGCAAGGTACTCGGGCTCTCCAAGGTTGCGCGGATAGTCGATGTCTTCGCCCGGCGCCTTCAGATTCAGGAGAATCTGACCAAACAGATCGCCGATACAATCCGTGTACATACAAATGCTCTCGGTGTCGGGGTGGTGATCGAGGCGAAGCATTTGTGTATGATGATGCGCGGTGTGCAGAAGCAGAATTCGATCATGACGACTTCCTGCGTGCTCGGCGAATTCCACGATGACCCCGAAACCCGCGCTGAGTTCCTTAAGTTGATCGAGCACCGTTTATAATATGTATTTAACTATCAGCAAAAAATTCGAAGTATCGCTGTCTTTCCGCTATTGGCGATCCGGCTGGCCCGAACGGAAGAACCGGGCAGTCTTCGGCGAGTTCGCCGGCAATGAACATGGCTTCGGCGGCAACTGGCAGTTCTTTGTTGGCTATGCTGGTAGCGTTGATCCCACAACCGGGATGCTGGTCAATGTCGCCGAGATCAAGAAAAAGGTCGGCGCGATTTTGGCCGAACGCTACGATCATAAATATCTCAATGTCGATACGAAACCATTCGATATTATTGTGCCCTCGCCCGAAATGGTTGCCGGGGAGTTTTTGAGCGAAGTGGAGCCACTACAAATCAATGGCAGCGCGCAGCCGAGTTTTGTTCACCTCAATGTCTCACCCACCAGTGAAGCGACTGCCTACAGCGATGGGCGAATCGAACGGCATCTCTGGACCGATTTCTCGGCGGCCCGGGTGACCCGTTCGCCGCATTTGTCCGATGTTGAAAACCGCGAATTGTTCGGTATTTCGGCGGCGCCATCGGGCCACGGTCACCATTATTTTCTCCGGGTAACGTTGAGCGGCCGGGTTGAACCCGACAGCGGCATGATCGTTCGTGATACTGACAGCTATGGCGCCCTTAGTGAAATCTATGATCTTCTTGAACACAAGAATTTATCACTTGATATCAAAGAACTGCTGGAAATGCCGATCACGACCGAATGCCTGGCCCGGTTTATTTGCCAGCGACTGACCGAAAAGCATGAACTGCCGGTAATGCGGGTTCGGCTCTGGGAGAATCCATGGTTCTCAGTCGAATACCACAAAGATGGCACCGCTGTGATGATCCTGCAGGATTATTTCCATGCCGCCCATCGCCTGCACAGCCGTCATCTGACAGATACCGAAAACCTGCACATATATGGCAAGTGCAACAATCCGGCCGGTCATGGCCATCGTTACCTGGTCGAGGCATCGTGGGATGGCGCCATCGACGAACGAACCGGAATTGTCTTTCCGCTGATGAAGATGAAAGGAAGTATAACCGGGGCGCTGAAGCCGTGGGCTTTTAAGCATCTCGAATACGATACCGGCGATTTTGATGATCGGCCCAGCACCGGCGAGAATATTGTCCGGGCACTCTGGCCGCGAATCGAAAGTGAAAGCGAAGAGCGGCTCTATCGATTGCGTTTGTGGGAAACACCGAATAACCGCTTCACCCTGAGACGAGAAATGAAGGCTGCTGTATGAAGACTATCCTGATTACCGGCTCCAGTCGCGGGATCGGGCGGGCGATTGCGCTGCGCCTGGCCGAGCCGAATACGAAATTCTATTTGCACGGCCGCGATTCGGTGGCACTCGATGAATGCTGTCGCGTGGTCGAAGATGCCGGCGCACAGGCGTCGCCGATTATCAGTGAACTGGGCAGTGATAGTGGCGTGACGCGGATAGCTGAGGCTGTCGATACCGATCGTCTTGATGTCCTTATTCACAATGCCGGCTTTGCCTATGTTGCCGGTGTCGATGAACTTAAGCGCGAGGACTGGGAACGGTCGCTGGCGGTCAATCTCACCGCGCCGGTTTTTCTGACCACCAGACTCCTGCCGAAAATGTCGGCGGGCAGCAATATCGTCCATATTCTGTCAGTAGCGGCCAACAGCGGCTTTCCCGGATGGAGTGCCTACAGCGCGGCCAAGTTCGCCCTCAGAGGCTTCGCGCAATCATTGCGGGAAGAACTGCGAGAGCGCAGGATTCGAGTTATCGATATTTACCCGGCCGCGACGGCATCGGAGATATGGAAAACAGTCCCGGGCCAGTGGGATAAAACAGCAATGATGCCGCCGGAAGAGACCGCCGAGGCGGTCGCCTTTGCGCTGTCGCGGCCATCATCGGTGCTGGTCGATACTGTTCATATCGGGGGAATCGGCGGAAATCTCTAAGGCATTACCCGGATAGACTCATCAACTCGATCTGTGCCAGCAGGGCGGTCACGGCAAAATCCACGCGCAAGTTCGAATCTCCCAGTGTAGCCGGAATAAATCCCAGTTCACTGAATTTCTCAATCTCATATGGCACCCAGCCGCCCTCGGGACCGATCGCGGCGATGATTACCTGACGGCCGCTATCGACGATCTTTTTCACAGATACCCGTCTTTCATCATTGTGTGGTACTATTCGAATTGACGTATCGGGCAGGGCCTGAAGTTTCTCGGGCAATATATCCTCTACGAACGGTCGAAAACGGGTGTGAATCTCGACCGATGGCACCCGCGTGTGTTCACCCTGCGCGAGACCGTCGTACAGGTGCTGCCGGTAGCTTTCGTTCTGCCACAACGGCGAATCGAAATAGCTTTTTTCCACGCGATTCGAACGAATAAAGGCAACACTCCGGACATGCAACATGCCAGCGGCAAATAAAACGCGCCGTGCGATCGGCGGGCGCGGCATAGCGCAGATCAGATCAATTTCCTTTTTAGGTGGTGGGGGGGCATTCAGACTTTCGACTTCCACTATTCCGCCGGTTTCATCAAGTTCGACAATACGGCCGATTCCGAGCGGACCATCAGGTATACCGACTTTGACTGTATCGCCTACTTCCAGTTTCAAGACCGATGTGATATGACCATACTGCTCACGAGTCAGGCGATAGCGGATATCTTCGATCCGTGCAAGTTCTGACAACAATAAAAGATTCATCGCGTTTGTATCTCCATTGATCGCAGTATAGCCAATCAGTACAACCCCAACAAATGAGAAAACTCAAAAAACCGAGGTGATTTGCTTGAAGATGATCGAGAAAAAGCGTATTTCTATACAACATAACACAGGTGAAAGGAGATTCGCAATGAGTACCGGTTACCATGAAGACACTAATAAACTCTCCAAAGACGCTATCAATATGCATCGGGCCCTGGCTTCTTTAATGGAAGAACTGGAAGCTGTCGACTGGTATCAGCAGCGCGCTGATGTTTGTGACGATAAAGAGTTGAAAGAAATCCTCATCCACAATATGAATGAGGAAGTCGAACATGCCGCTATGGCGCTGGAATGGATTCGCCGCAAGTATGAAATCTTCGACAAGGAACTGCGGGATAATTTGTTCAAAGATGGTCCCATCGGGCATCATTGATGATTGAGATTCAAATCAAATAAAACGGGTCGGCACAACCCTGTGCCGGCCCCTTTTTGCATATGAAAGTACAACTGTAGATGTAATTTAAATCCCGCTGAATTCAATTCCCTTGAAATACAGGCTCGGCAGCCGCCACGAGGAATATGTGTAGGGATCATTGCCGACTTCCTCGAGTTGCGACCAGAGGGTCAGCAGGGTGCCGTCGATATTCATCTCATTGACCGGCTGGACGATCTTGCCACTTTCGATCAAATGCCCGACGATGCCGTAGGAGAAATCGCCGGTGGTCGAGTTGGAGTTGCCGCCCAAAAAGCCGGTGACCAGAATCCCTTTATCGACACTCGCCACGATCTCATCAAGTGAACGCGAGCCGGTAGCCAGTTCAACATTCGACGTCCCGCCGCCGGTCGGTTCGACCTCGAGTTTACGGGCGTAATAGGTGTCGATGAAAAATTCCTTGAGAACTCCCTTGTCGATAACCACCCGTTTTCTGGCGGCCATGCCTTCGCCGTCAAACAACTGCGAGCCAAGCGCACCCTCGATAAAGGGATTATCGATCACAGTCAGTTTATCAGATGCAATCTTCTCACCGAGTTTGCCATCGAGGAATGATGTCTTGCGGTGAAGCGCACTGCCGGACATCGGGCTGCGCATAGCGCCGAGCAGGCGGCTGACTGTTCGGTTCTCCACGATCATGTCGTATACACCGGAGGCGATCTTTTTCTGGCCGATTTTGGCTAAGGCCCGCTTGACACCCTCTGTGGCCAAAAAATCGGCATCAAGAAGCTGGTCAAAATGGCGCGTGACCGAATAATAATAATCCTGCGGGCGGCCGCCGTTGCCGTCGTCAACCGTCACACCGGTCCCGGCATAAAACAGGGTCGTGCGATGCACGCCCTCGAAACCGTTGGAATGGACTTTGATGCCCTCATTGCGACTGTCGCCGTAGTCGCCGGCGCAAGAGATGATCTTATCACTGCGGGATTTTCCGGCATCTTCGATGGCACGGGCAATGTTGACGCGTGTGGCCGGATCTATCGATTCAATTTTGTCATCGCGAATGCGCAGGTCGATTTCTTTCCGGCCCTTATAGTATTTCGGGTCGGGCAGATCGCGATAGGGATCCTCGCCGAGATATTTTGTCATTGAGACCGCTTCTTCGATAAACGGCGCCAGCGATTCCTTACGGATATCATTGGTGGAATGGCTGGTATAGCGATGATTGGCGTAGATGCTGAGGCTCAGCGAATTCTGAGTCGATTCGGTCAGTGTCTCGATCTTGCCGTCACGATACGTGACATCGACATCGCGAGAATTGCTCAGATTGGCTGCGGCCTCGTCGGCGCCATGCTTTTTGGCCTGGGCAATCGCCCAGTGGGCCAGGTCGAGTCGTTGTTTACTATTCATAAGCTGCACTACCTTTCTCCATTAGTCGTGAATTCGCACCGCAAAGCGGTCAGGAATTCACACCTCCCACCGTGATTGACGAGACCTTGGCGGTCGGGAGACCCATCGAGACCGGAACGCTTTGTCCGTTTTTCCCGCAGGTCCAGCCGCCCTCAGCGAATTTCAGATCATTGCCGACCATGTTAATTTTCGACAGCACATCGGGGCCGTTGCCTATGATATTGATATCTTTCACCGGCCGCGACAATTTGCCGTCCTCAATCAAATACCCGGCCTTGACATAGAACGAGAAATCACCGGCGCCGATGAATACCTGGCCATTGGCAAAGACTTCGGCATAGACACCCTTCTTGACACTGGCGATAATCTCATCTTTCGTATGCGGACCGGGGAGCATGTAGGTGTTGCGCATACGCGGCATGGGGACATGACGGAACGACTGCCGCCGCCCGCTGCCAGTCGGCTTGACGCCATAGTGGGTGGCGCTGATGCGGTCATGGAGATAGCTGCGGAGGACACCGTTTTCGACGAGATAGGTTTTTTCGGTCGGATTGCCCTCGTCGTCAACATTGAGCGATCCCCGCATATTGGTGTTGGTGCCGTCGTCAACGATCGATACGAAATTCTCGGCGACTTTTTTATTGATCTTGTCAGAGAAGATCGAGATTTCCTTGCGGTTGAAGTCCGCCTCCATACCGTGACCGATCGCCTCGTGCAGCAAAATCCCCGATGATCCCGCCGCCAGCACGACTTCCATTTCTCCAGCCTGGGGCTTGATCGCCTCGAACAGATCGGTGGTACGCTTGACTGCCTGCTTGCTCATATGATCCAGCTTGTCATCCGTGTAAAAATCGATGCCCTGGCGGGCCGAGAGATCGAAATAGCTGGTCTCACGACGGCCCTCCTGCTCGGCCGTACACGATGCTACCAACTGGGTCATAGGCTGGTAATCAAATGTTACCAGACCGTCGGAATTGACCAGCATGAAATAACTGGTTTCATCGGAAAAACTTACTTGCGACTTGATCACCCGATTATCAAGCGCGAAGACCTTTTTGTTCACTGTTTCCAGATATGGTATTTTGCGGTCGATCTTGACCATTTCCCAGGTCGTTTCGATAGGATAATAATTGGAGGGGAGCAATTCGGTCAATTTCTCAGGGGCCGGCTTGCCGCTGCCGCTGGCGATATTGGCGGCCGTTTTGGCCGCTTTCTGCATCGCCTGCGGTGTCAATTCTTCAGTAAAAGAAAATCCGGTCTGGTCGCCCTTGACCACCCGGATACCGACTCCGAAATCAACCGATGTGTAAGCGCGGTTGACAACATCATCTTCCAGCCCAATATAACTGCTGATACTGTGCTGGAAATAGAGATCGCAAAAATCGCCGCCATGACTCAATCCGGCGCCAAGCACATCCTTCAGCAGTTGTTCGCTGACACCAAAATGCTCGAAATAATCGAGGGCGGTCATGGTGCGACCATCGGGGGCGGCAAAGGCCACCGATGGATCATACCTGAGAAAAAACGGAATACTGGCCAGCGCGACGCCCTTGGCGCTGGTTTCAATGAATTTTCGACGGGTTATCTTTGACATCACACATCCTCTCAATGTCTTGTGAGCGCGGGGTAAACGAGGCTCTCACGGGGATTTATAGTAAAAAATACGTAAAGAGAAACATATCAGTTTCAAAAAAATGTCACAAGCTATTGATTCGCGCGAACATAGGTAGTATTTACCCTGTTTGGAAATTATAAACGAAATCATATTCAGGCCGTACAAAGACTGGAGAGTGTTATGGGAAGAAAACTAACCGATGGTGTCGATGACAGCCGTAAAAATGCCTATGGTTCCGGCGACCTGTTTCGGCAGCGCTGGTCACCCCGTGCGATGACCGGACAAGAGATTGATGATAATGACCTGATGGCCCTGTTCGAGGCCGCCCACTGGGCGCCATCGTCAAATAATAACCAACCCTGGCGCTTTATTTACCGGCGTCGTACCGATCCGGGATGGAGTGAATTTATTGAGATTCTGGCCGATGGCAATAGGGTCTGGTGCGTCAATGCCGGAGTGCTGATTGTCGTCGTGTCAAAAACGACCTTTGATCACAATGGTAAGTTCGCGAGAACCCATTCGTTCGATACCGGGGCGGCGTGGGCCATGCTGGCCCTCGAGGGTGCCCGCCGGGGACTGGTTGTCCACGGCATGCAGGGTTTTGATTATGATAAGGCCGCCGGGATTATCGGTATACCGGAGGGATATGAAGTTGAGATGATGGCCGCTGTCGGGATTCTCGGCCAAATTGAACAACTTCCCGAAGAGCGCCGTCATACTGAAAAACCATCGTTGCGGAAAGAGCTGTCGCAAATAGCGGCATCCGGACGCTTCACCGACGAGATTTTGTAGATCATAAGGATGCCACAACGTGTCATGTTCGACTGACATCATGAGAATACGGCTCAATGCCCGCGACCGGCTGATAGATTACCATTTCACCCGGCCCGGCTGTATGGCCATGCTTGGCGGCCAGTCGCTTCTCCAGAAATCATTTCAGAATTTGTCGATCGATGAAATTCTCGCCATCGACAGCGAGACCTTCTGCGAATGTCATCATGCTGATGAAAGCTGGAAGCAGTATTATTATCTCAAACATTTCATCGCCCTCCATTCGGCAATTGCCGTATACACGGGCCGTCAATCCGGCGGGGCGGAAGATTATTGCAGTATCATCAAAATAAGTTTTGATCGCGGAATCACGACGATCGAGGCTGAACTGGCGCTGGATGTCGTGACCGATAAAGTGCGCCATTGCGAAAAATGCGGTGGCTGCCACAAGAAGGAATCATCGCGATTGAGTCGCAAGCGACGCAAGGTGATCGTCAACAAAGGCGCGGCGTAAGGGTTCAAAACACTTGGGCGCCTCCAATTTGTTGCGGGTGGCAACCGGACTACAACTTTGGATTAAAATTCCCCTGTGGCTGGCAGATCTGGCTACTACGACCAATGAAGCTATTGATACAATAATCCGATATTTCATAGGGGCGCACTTCCCGCGTCGATTCTGATTTTAGTATCATCTGCCCATGGTGGCCTGCAGACCCGGCCATTGCTAATGTTAAAATTTTACCTCAAATCCCCTTCTCGGTTTTTCGAACCCAGAAAGAATAAATCAATATTCCAAGTGCCGAGGCAAAGCCGATCGCCGCAAATTGATACCAGAGCTCATACGGGTGATAGGCATTCCATAATAATTTCGTTGCTTCCGATGCTGTCAGATCCAGGGTTGCCTTGAGTTTGTCAAACGCCTCCGGGCGGGTGATTTCTTCGAGAAGGCCGAGCTCTTCGCGCATATATCGAATCGCCAGGTTGGCCTTATCGCCCATTTGATCATAGACAATCCCGCCGCGCAGGGAACCATAGGCCCAGCCAATCGCCAGCGGGATATTGGCATAGCCCATATACAGCGCTTTCTCGCCCTCTGGTGCAATAACTCCGAGGTATTCGTTCATTTTGGGGGAGGCCAGCATCTCGCCGATGGAAAAGCAGAGAATGCCGAGGATGGTCAAATATCCCGACATGGTAAATCCGGCTGCGATCAGGCCGAACGACGATATCGTTATCCCGAGGAAGATCGAATACACCCGCCTCATCCGCGAAACCAGCCACGAGACGAATACAACCAGGAGGACAATAAGCCCGGCATTGGCATTGATGAGCCATTCCTGAGTGATCATCTCGCCCCGGTCGGTCATGACGGTCATCCATGCGGGTAAATTAAACTGCTGAACGATCATCGAGGAATCGACCCAGTCGACAATAAAATTCGGCAGCATGTCAAAAAGCTGCATGAACATCAGCCAGAACCCGGACATGATCAGGATGAAAATCGCCAGCCGCATTCGGGTCATATTTTTAAGGGTGGTCTTTACAACTTTCCAGACACCGCCGGCTTTGGATGTCCCTGATTCGACCTCCTTGTAAGTAAAGAGCATCAGGTAATTGAGCGAGACGATGATCGCGCAGCCATAAAACACTGCCGGCCATGACCAGCCGTAGAGGAAATGGGCCAGCGGCGGTCCGAGAAAACCCCCGATATTAACCAGCATGTAGAACGTGCCCCAGCCAACTGACGAGTTGCGATTGTTTAACGTCCGTACCAGCGTACCCTGGACGCCTGGCTTGAAGATGGCGGTTCCGGCCGCCAGGACACAGCAGCCGATCAGGAAGGGGAGAAAGTCCCGCTGCGTGGCCATCATCAGGTAGCCGATAATTTTGATCGTGATGGCAAAGGCAATCGTCCGCTTATAGCCATAGCGGTCGGCAAATCCGCCCGAAAAGACCGGCACCAGCGACTGCACCAGCGCCCACCAGAGGAAGATTATCCCCTTTTCGGTCTGGGTAAAAAGCAGCCCGCCGGGTTCATCGGCCTGAGCGATATAGATAGGGATAACCACCCGGACGCCATAGTAGGCCAGCCGTTCGATCATCTCCATCATGTTGACCATCCAGAATGGTCTGGAAAATTGGGTGACCTGGGAAAAGAAGGAGTCCTTTTTCTCAGTCAGAGAACTCGCATCAGCCACGGTTGTGTCCTTTATGCAAAATACCCAAGGTTTAGAATATCTCAGTGTAGTATATCAGGGCCGGACAGTCAACTGGTCAGTCCATGAAAAGCATTAAACAAAAAGCCCCGCTGTGCGCGCGGGGCTCTTTGAATTCGAGAGTATAGAGTATAGAGAGGTTTCGTCTATTAATACGGCGTCTTCACGCCGAAGTTCCGTAATTTTTGTGTTAGTTTTTCTACAGAAACCCTTTTTCCTTCATCCAGTCATCATTGAAAACTCGCGAGAGATATTTCATCCCGGAATCAGGCAGGATGACAACCATGACCTGTCCCTCTTTATCATGTTCGCGGGCGTATTTCAACGCGCCCCAGACCGCCCCGCCACTGGAACCGCCGGCCAGAATACCCTCTTTGCGGGTCAGTTCACGGGTAGCATCAAAGCATTGTCTGTCATCGACTTTGATGAAATCATCGATATATTCGTATTGCAGGGTGGGGCAGAGTTTATCTTCGCCAATACCCTCGACAAAGTAGGTGTGCGGCTCGATCAGCTTGCCCTCGGTGCCGTATTCGCCGAAGACTGATCCAACCGGATCGATCGCCACGGCCAACAGGTTGGGATTCTTTTCCTTAAGATAGCGCGAACAGCCCGACATAGTCCCGCCGGTACCGACACCGCCGACGAGAATATCGATTTTGCCACCGGTCTGACGCCATATTTCCGGACCGGTGAGAAAGTAATGTGCTTCGGGATTGATCAGGTTTTCATACTGGTTGAGAATAAAATAATCTCCGGTTTCCTTGCCCAGGCGAACCGCTGTTTCATAATACGAATCAGGAGAATCAGCCGGAACAGCGGTTGGGCAGATATGGACATCGGCGCCAAAAGCTTTCAGGGTATTGACTTTTTCATCCGACATCTTATCCGGGATAGTCAAAATGACCCGACGACTATGCACCGCCCCGAACATTGCTACTGCCACACCGGTATTTCCTGAGGTGGCTTCGATAATCGTCGTGTTTGGTCCGATCTTTCCCTCATGCATAGCCTTATGCAGAATATACACAGCCATGCGGTCCTTGATTGAACCGCCCGGATTCATGAATTCGGGCTTTACATAGATGGTCGTCTTGAGGCCCTCGGCCATACGGTTTAGTTTTACCAGCGGGATGTTGCCGACCGCCTGCAGAATATTGTCGACGACATCGCCGCCCAGTTCGGGCATCCATTCGGGTAGTTTGGCACTTTTGTCTTTAGTCAGGCTGTGTTCTTGCATAAAACTATCTCCAGGATTGTATTCTCATAACGTAGATCGATGGAGTCCCTGATGGTGTACCATCATTAACGGTCTACACTGCATCCGGTTCCGCCGGAAAACTTTTTTCTTGGAATCGTCATTGTTCCGGTGGATTTTACTATACTGTATCGGTCCCTGAAATTTCGCTTTATTGCCCAGGGTGGATGCTGATAAAATGCACGAAGTTGTAAAAAAAACAATAGAAAAACATGACCTGATCGCCGCCGGCGACAAAATCCTGGTGGCGCTGTCCGGGGGACCGGATTCGGTGGCCCTGCTGCGAATACTATCCGACTTGTCTGTTTCGATGGGATTTACTGTGTCGGCGGTCTATATCAATCACCGGTTGCGCCCCGCGGCGGCTGAAAAAGAATCTGTTTTTTGCCGGCAGACTTGCGATCAACTCAGTGTCTGGTTTCATACTGCTGCAGTCGACATCCCCGAGCTGACTAAAACTGAAACGGGCGGGACCGAGGCGGTGGCACGCCGGCATCGATACCGTGTGCTGGAAGACATCGCTGACCGTGAGGGATATGCCAAAATCGCCCTGGGGCATCATCGCGATGATCGCGTCGAGACTATTCTGTTCAATCTCAGCCGTGGCGCCGGCCCGGCCGGAATAGCCACCATGCCGGTCAAACGGGGCCGAATCATCCGGCCCTTGTATGATCTTCCTCGCAGCGAGATCGAGGCCTGGCTGGCCGGGCATGGATATCCCTATATGACGGATATGTCCAATGAGGATGAAAGATTCACCCGCAACCGCATTCGCCATACAATCCTGCCCGTCATGCGCCGTGAACTGGGAGACCATGTTGACGACAGTATTCTTCGATTCGCCGATGTTTTGGGGGAGGAACAGCAGCATTTGCAAACGCTGGCCGAGGTGGTCTTTACGCGTATGGTTGGACAAACACCGGGCGGCAAACTTACCCTGCCGGCCGATGATCTCTCGGCCTGCGCCGTCTGGCTGAGGCGGCGTATCTGCCATATGGCCGCCCGCGCTATCGGAGTATTCGAGACGGGATACGCTGACGTCGCGGTGATGATTGATAGTATCAGCCAAAAAAAGAACAGCCGAGCGCAGCTTGGCGGAGGCTTTTTTGTTGAACGATTCGGTCAAACGATGTATCTCTATGATACCGGTCAGGTGATGGAACGATATGCCTTGCCGGTGCCGGGACAGGTCGCCCTGATCTATCCCCGGGCCGAGATTCTGACGCGGCCGGTGGGACGGGAGGAAATCGATACAATACTCGCCACATCACCACACGCGGCAGTGATCGACCTTGATAAGATCACAGGTAGCCTGTATATTGATAGTATACAGCCGGGATCACGGATTCATCCTTATGGGCGTCCGGGATCGAAAACAGTCGGTGATTTTCTGACCGATCTCAAGTACCCGAGGCCGCTGCGGGATGAACTGCCGGTGATATATGATCAGCGGGGCGTGGTCTGGCTGGCTGGAATTGAAATCGATGATCGAGTCAAAGTTGACTCACAAACTGATAACGCGGTGGTGATGTTCTGTGGGCAAAGCGGAAATACAGACGAAACCATTTGAACTTTTATTCTCGCAGGAACGTATTCAAAAGCGAACCAGAGAATTGGGCGAACAAATCACCCGTGATTATGACGGCAAAAAACCGTTGTTTATGGGCATCCTGAAGGGATGTGTTGTTTTTTTTGCGGATTTGATTCGGGCAGTTTCTATTCCGGTTGAAGTGGAATTCATGTCGGCGCATAGTTATCATACCGGCACCGCACCGGGAGAAATGAATCTTTCCGGTGGTTCGCAGGTATCATTAACGGGCCGGCATGTACTGGTTGTCGAGGGTGTTGTGGACACCGGGCGGACCCTCGCGGCTATTCTGGATTCCCTGAAAAGGGCGGAACCGGCCAGCATTGAAATTGTTACACTATTGAACAAGACAGGCCGACGGGAAGTTGACTTGAACATCAAGTATTCGGGGTTTCATGTCACCAATGATTTTGTCATCGGCTATGGTCTTGACCACAATCAGTATTACCGCAACCTGCCGTTTATCGGCAAAGTTGTCGAGTGATAGCCGGTGTATAAATGAGGATGTTCATGAATCACCCTTTTTCTCTGAATCATGGGCCGGGACGGCCGACCAATAACCGTCGGAAGTCACCCCCTGATGATAAAAAAGACCAGAAGCAGCCGTTTAATTTCAAGGGGCCGGGCAGGACGCTGGTTTTCTGGTTTGTTGTTATCCTCACCGTTGTTCTTGTTTACAGTTTTTTAAATGAAACCACTGCAGATATAGCCGAAATAAATTACACCGATTTTCTTCGCCATCTGGAACAGGACAAGATCTCATCGGTAACGTTCATCGATAGGAGAGTCGAGGGCCGATTTACCGAGGAAATGACGATCGCGGGTCCGACCGGCAGCGGCAAATATCAGAAGTTTCAATTCCGCGTTCCCTACGATGATCCCGATCTGGTTTCCCGTCTGGTTGAGAAGAACATCACGATTAAGGCTGAAGAACTGGGGCTGAACTGGGGCGGGGTACTGTTGTCGATTGCGCCCTGGCTTTTGATCATTTTTGTCTGGCTCTTTATGTTGCGCCAGATGCAGGGCGGCGGAGGCGGGCCCAAGGGTATTTTTTCATTCGGCAAAAGTCGGGCCAAACTGTTTACCGATGAACGCCCCAAGGTGACCTTCGATGATGTCGCGGGCGCCGAAGAGGCCAAGGAAGAGCTGTCCGAAATTATCGAATTTCTCAAAGACCCGGGCAGGTTCCAGAAACTCGGCGGTAAGATTCCCAAGGGGGCGCTCCTCCTGGGCTCGCCGGGAACGGGCAAGACGTTATTGGCCCGGGCGGTGGCCGGCGAAGCCGGGGTGCCGTTTTATTCCATGTCCGGCTCCGATTTCGTCGAGATGTTCGTCGGTGTCGGCGCCTCGCGGGTGCGCGATCTCTTTGAACAGGGCAAGAAAAGCGCGCCCTGTATTATCTTTATCGATGAAATCGACGCGGTCGGGCGGCATCGGGGAGCCGGCCTCGGCGGGGGACATGACGAACGCGAGCAGACGCTGAATCAGCTTCTGGTGGAGATGGACGGATTCGAATCCAACGATGGTGTCATTCTGGTGGCGGCCACCAACCGTCCTGATGTGCTGGATCCGGCGCTTTTGCGCCCGGGCCGTTTTGACCGCCAGATTGTCGTTGACAGCCCTGATGTGCGCGGGCGCGAGGGCATCTTCAAAGTCCATACCCGACGGGTGAAGCTGGGCAATAATGTCGATCTCAAAATTCTGGCCCGGGGAACTCCGGGCTTATCCGGCGCCGATATCGCCAATCTGGTCAATGAAGCGGCACTGCTGGCCGCGCGTAAGAACAAAGACTCGGTCGGCATGATCGATTTTGAAGAGGCGAAAGACAAGGTCATGATGGGTGCCGAGCGCAGGTCACTGGTCATTTCCGATGAGGAAAAGCGCATTACCGCATACCATGAAAGCGGCCATGCCCTGCTGGGCAAACTGGTGCCAAACGCCGACCCGGTGCATAAAGTCACGATCGTCCCGCGCGGGATGGCGCTGGGTGTGACACACTTTTTGCCGATCGATGAGAAGCATACTTACCCTCGTGAATATCTCGAAGCGCAATTGGTTTTCATGATGGGCGGCCGGGTTGCTGAAAAACTGGTGTTTAATCATCTGACCACCGGGGCGGGCAATGATATTATGCAGGCGACCAAACTGGCCCGTAAGATGGTCTGCAATTACGGCATGTCGGAAAAACTGGGGCCGTTGTCTTTTGGCCGCAAAGATGATCATCTCTTCCTGGGACGCGATATCCAGCAGTCGCAGGATTATTCCGAAGAAACCGCCCGGTTAATCGATGCCGAAATCACCCGATTCGTCCTGGAAGGCGAGCAGAAGGCCACCAAATTGCTCGAGGCCAATATGGATAAGCTGGAGCGACTGGCCAACGCCCTGCTCGAAAAGGAAATTCTCGATGGCAGTGAAATCGACGACATCATCGGAAACCACAAAACAGAAGAAACCGACGCCGACACCTCCGGAGAAGAAGAAAACCAGGACACCGAGTCTGACACAGCCCCGGAAACCGGTCGATCGGGAAAAAATTAAGGAGGGCGCCCGGCTGATTCTCGAGGGAATCGGCGAGGACCTTGATCGCGAGGGCCTGAGGGAAACGCCCGACCGAATTGCTGATTTTTATCTCGAGGCGTTCGCAGGTATCGGTATCAATCCGGCTGAACATGTCCCGCTGTACACCGCAGAAAATCGTGATGAGTTGATCATTGTCCGGGATATATATTTCTTTTCGATGTGTGAGCATCACCTGTTGCCGTTTTTCGGCCAGGCCCATATCGCCTATATTCCCGGTGACAACAAAATCACCGGGTTTTCACATTTTGCCCGAGTCATCGAGACCTTAGCTCATCGGCCGACCACCCAGGAAGTTTTGACTTCGCAGGCGGCCAATGCAATTCGTAAAACGATCAAGCCCAAGGGGCTTCTCATCATTACCGAGGCCGAACACCTCTGCCTGACTATGCGCGGTGTCAAAAAACCCGGCTCCAGAACCATAACCTCTGCTATCCGTGGCTGCCTGCGGCGTGACGCCACGCGGGCTGAAGCTATGGCACTGATTAAAGGCAATGGGTAACAGACCGGAGACAGCCAACGGCGCGCGCCAACAGCAGGCGCCATCGATTGCCCTTCCACACGACCGTATTCTTGAATGTGCCCATCCCCGCATCATGGGCATTATCAACTGCACGCCGGATTCTTTCGCAGTGCGCCATTCCGATACCGCCTCGGCCGTACGGATGGCCCGGACGATGATCGACGAGGGTGCCGATATCCTTGACATCGGCGGGGAGTCATCGCGCCCCGGCTCGGAGCCGGTATCGGTCGCGGAGGAGTTGGCACGGATACTGCCGGTGATCGAATTAATCCGCGAGTTTTCCGATATTCCTTTGTCAATCGATACGACCAAGGCCGCTGTGGCAGAAAAGGCATTGACTCTGGGATGTGATATTATTAACGATATATCGGGACTTGGGTTTGATCCGGACATGGCTCCGCTGGCGGCGGAATATAATTGCCCGATCGTTATTATGCATATCAGGGGTACGCCGAAGACAATGCAGGAACATCCTGAATATGACGATGTGATTAAAGAGGTCGGATTGTATTTTACCGAACGGATGGCCCTGGCCGAGGAAAAGGGCATTCCGGCCGAACGGATTATTCTTGATGTCGGAATCGGGTTCGGCAAACGGCGTCGCGATAATCTGGCGTTGCTTAAGCATCATGGTGAGTTCCGGCGTTTTGGTCGGCCGTTGCTGCTGGGCGCGAGCCGTAAACGGTTCATCGGGAGTATTTCGCGGACCGAAGGTGATGATCGAATCGATGGTTCCCTGGCCGTGGCGGCAATTGGTGTCATGCATGGCGCCGATATTATCAGAACCCATGATGTCGCCCATACCCGGCGCGCAGTCGCGCTGGCGACGGCGATTCGTGAGGTCTAAATGAATTTGTTTTCGATTGAGTTTATCAATTTCCGTCTTATCGATCTCCTCGATATTCTTATCGTGGCATTCATTATTTATAAATTATTGACCCTGATGAAAGGCACCCGTTCGGCCCAGATGATTACCGGATTGATACTGGTATTCTCGCTGGCCTTTCTGGCCTTCTGGTTTCAGCTCGAGGGCCTGATGTGGCTGTTCACCAATTTGGCCACGGTCGGTTTACTGGTGCTGGTAGTAGTCTTCCAGCCGGAATTGCGCGGTATGCTGGCCCAGATGGGCCATTCACAGCTCTTCCGGGCGCTGTATAAATATGAGGGCACCAAAGTCATCGATGAAGTCTCCCGCGCTGCGATCCGTCTGTCGGAACTCAAATACGGCGGCCTCATGGTTATCGAACGGGCGGTCGGGCTCAAGAATATCACCGAAACCGGCAAGCAGCTCAATGCCCAGCTTTCGGCGGAAGTGGTCACGACCTTGTTCACGCCCTATACGCCATTACACGATGGCGCCGTTATTATCTCCGGCGAATATATCGCCGCCGCGGCCGCAACCCTGCCGTTGACGAAAAATCCACGGTACCGCAAACTGTTCGGAATGCGCCATAAGGCCGCCATCGGCGTAACCGAAGAGTCGGATGCTATCGCCGTGGTGGTTTCAGAAGAGACCGGCGAGATTTCTATTGCCTATCGCGGGGTTTTGAATCGGGGCATTGACCGCAGTGAATTGCGTGAGCAACTGACGAGTTTTTTCGGCAAGTAGATTTTCCTCCAAAAATTCCGACTATAAATATAACTATTTGAGGTTATAGTGCTGACATATAACCTTATAAGTTTATGTTTGACAATATAAGCCCAATGGGTTATAATGTTCATACATAATATTAGGGAGTTATGATGGGTAAGATATATGCAGTAATAACCGGCGATATAATTGGTTTTTCCGAGTATGAACAGATGGTTAGAATCCATATTATCTACCATCTTCAAACTGTTTTAAATCATAAGCTTACGCCATTTTCAGTGATTCAGAAACCTGACATTTTCAGGGGAGACAGCTTTCAATGCCTCTTGGAGAAGCCAGCAATGGCTCTAAGGAGCGCTGTGTTTATAAGGGGTGGTTTACGCGCCCTGCAGTTTTATCCCCCTGATAAATATGATTCCCGAATATCTATCGGATTCGGTACAATAGATGAATTCGATAACGGCGAGAATGAGTTAAAGGATGGCCAGGCATATCGGCTGTCCGGGCATTTGCTGGATTCAATGAAGGGTCGCGAACGGTTGCTTTTTGCGACGCCATGGCCCGAAGTCGATCGGGAACTGAATGCCGCGGCCGGCTTGATTGATATACTTATAGACCAATGGACCCCCGATCGTGCCGATGCGGTACTCCAGTCACTAAGCGGAAAGAGCCAAACTGAAATCGCAAAGAACTACAATATTTCGCAACCGGCAGTGAGCAAGCGCCTTAGCGGGGCCGGGGAATGGGCATTAAAAAAATATCTCGAGTATTTCGAGAAAAAGGTGATTGAATTGACATCATAAATACTGTTATTTGGTTGCGTATTTCATCGTTCGACCAAAAACTGGTTTATGTATGCTTGAAATTGTACTTGCCCTCGTCATCGCTCATGTTGTGGGTGATTTTTTCATTCAACTGGACTCGTGGGTTGAAAGCCGCAAAGCAAGAGGTGCCGGGTCGCATTACCTCTACGTACACGGCATATTGATCGGAGTAGTATCCATGGCGCTTATTGCCCGCTGGGAATTTCTCCTGCCGGTGGCAATAATTACCGGCCTTCATATAATCATCGATATCTTCAAGTTCAGATTCCGTGATACGATCAAATCTTTTGTCGTAGACCAGGTGCTTCATATTGGCGTAATAGTCGCTGTCGTTGCGCTCTGGCACCATTTTGATTTGATCGATATTCCCGGCGTGTTTTCGCTGCCGCTCCTCGATACGAAGGTGCTTCTGTACATCCTGGCTTTTGTACTTATCACGAAGCCATCGTCGGTTTTCATCGAGAAACTGAGTCAATTTTTAAAAGTAAGGATGGGCGACGTCGACAGACCATCTGACGAAAATGCCGCCCCACGCGATAGAATCGGCGCCTGGATCGGGTATCTCGAACGGATTCTCATACTTATTTTTATCCTGGTTGGTCATTACGAAGCGATCGGATTCCTCATTGCAGCCAAGTCGATTCTGCGATTTGGCGAGATGCGGACCGGGAAGGATAATAAAAGTAATACTATGACGCCGAATCCAAAGAAGCATTCCGAATATGTTCTCTTCGGCACCCTGCTTAGTTTTACTATCGCAGTCGTTATCGGTGTTCTCGTGCAGGTGACGATCAAGAAACTATGGCTGTAAGGGGCTTGTTTTAGCTGCCTGGCAATGCTTCAGTCGTATCCGAGACCGTGTCCGCCGGCGGGGTATATATCTCGCCCTCTTTCAGCAGGATCAGATGTTTGCTGATCAGGGGCCGTTTGAGCAACCCGGTATAATTGAGTTCGAGACTGTCGGTCTGGTAGCCCTCTTTGGTGAAAATGATCCGTTGCGGCTCGAGCGGGAGGCCCTCGATCATGAAATAGCCGGCTTCATCGGTCGTGTCAACCATTTGACTGACCGACGGTGACGAGACTATCACGCCCGATAAATACTGACTGGTATCGGTACCGCTGACCCGGCCGCTGAGAATGATATATGATGATCCCGACGATTGCTGACTGCAGGCGGCCATAAGGCCGATGATAGACACAAGGCAGAGGATAAACACCGTTCGCTTCATAGATCATATCTCCTTTTCTCTGCGCATAATGTATGCGACCGTCCGTAAAATAGGTAGTAAAAAGTGATATCTTGGCTTTATTCATGGTTTATATTGCTGTTTTCTGGGAAGAAAAGTACAATACAAGATAACATTGTAAAGCTCAGTGGTATTTCCGGGTAGTGTATGTTTATAGATTATGTGACAATTGAAGTGGAAAGCGGACGCGGCGGCGATGGCTGTGTGTCCTTTCGCCGTGAGAAATACATCAACAAGGGCGGCCCCAATGGTGGTGACGGCGGCCGTGGCGGCGACGTCATTCTCCGCGCCACCAACAACATGCATACGCTCCTTGATTTCCGCTATAAGCGCCACTACAAGGCTGCCCCCGGACAGCCGGGCGCCGGATCGCTCAAGACCGGCCGCAGCGGTGAAGATCTTGTTCTCAATGTGCCGGTCGGGACAATTATCCGCGATATGGATACCGACATGGTCCTGGCCGATCTCGATGAAGACGGCAGGGAGGAGATTATCGCGCGCGGCGGCAGGGGCGGTCTGGGGAATGATCATTTCAAATCGGCGACCAATCAAACCCCGCGCAAGGCGACCCCCGGGGCCGGGGGTGAGCGTAAGAAACTGGCGCTGGAGCTCAAACTGCTGGCCGATATTGGACTGGTCGGATACCCCAATGCCGGGAAATCGACTCTGTTGTCGCGGGTGACCGCCGCCAAACCCAAAATAGCCGATTATCCATTTACCACCCTTATCCCGAACCTGGGTATTGTGCAACTGCCGGATTACCGTTCACTGGTCATGGCCGATATCCCCGGAATTATCGAGGGCGCCAGCGAGGGCAAGGGGCTGGGTTTCCAGTTTTTGCGTCATATTCAGCGTTCGGCTGTCCTGCTGTTTTTAATCGATGGTTTCGAGGGTGACATTGCCGGCACTTTCGAACGGCTCTACCATGAACTCGAGGCTTTTGATCCGGAGCTGGTTAATCGGGAAATCGTGCGCGTAATAAACAAGATAGATATTCTAACACCCGATGTGTTGAAGGATCTCAGGGAAGCCCAGCCCGACTATTATTTTATTTCGGCGGTTTCGGGCGAGGGCGTGGATACGTTGTTGAATTATCTGGGTAGTTTGATTTCCCGCAATGGATAATGGTGCTCTCATAAAACAACGGGCGGTGATACTCTCGCTGTCTGCCATCAATTCGCTGGGCCCGGTGAGGATCCGTTCGATTCTGGCCAGAGCGGCTGATCCCGGTGAATTGCTTTTGTGGTCCGTCGCTGATTTCAGCCGTATCGATGGCATCTCGGCCAAAACAGCCAGTGAAATTGTCGAGAATTTGTCGGTGGATTATGGCGAAAAGATCCTGGCCTGGGTAGAAGACAAAGGGTATAACATGACAACTATCTGCGACATTGATTATCCGGAAAAGCTGAAAAAACTCTATGATGCGCCGCCATTCTTGTTTTGTAATGGGAATCTGACCGATAGTGACATCAGGGCGATCAGTATTGTCGGGTCACGCATGGCCTCTGATTACGGCAAGCGGGCGGCGCACCGGTTGGCGTCGGAGCTGGCCGGACATGGCATTTCAATAGTCTCCGGAATGGCGCTGGGGATCGACTCCGCGGCTCATCGCGGGGCGCTGGCCGGCCGGGGCCGGACGATCGCTGTTTTGGGCTCCGGGATTGATGTTATCTATCCTTTTGAAAATACCAGTTTGTATGACGAGATCGCCGAACATGGCGCTGTAGTCTCTGAATTTTTGCCGGGGACAACACCGCATCCCGGTAATTTCCCGCGCCGTAATCGGGTTATTGCCGCCCTGGCCGAGGCGGTCATCGTAGTTGAAGCCGGGAACCGTTCGGGAGCGCTTCTCACAGCCGATCTGGCCAGCGCCCAGGACAAGAAACTGTTTGCCGTGCCGGGCCCGATCACGTCTCGTATGTCAGAGGGAACCAATGAGTTAATTAAATCAGGCGTGCCGGTGTTGACCTCAGTGGAGGATATCTTTTCGCTTCTGCCCGAATTAAAAAATGATTATATTGCGCCGGTTGCTCCAGTTGTCGATGATTTATCGCCGGGAGAATCGAAGGTACTGGAGATTTTATCCGATATACCGGTACAACTGGATACCCTGGTTCGTCGGACGGGCTTTTCGGTTCCCGAAGCAACCGCATACATTTGCAGCCTTGAATTGAGGGGATTAATCCGGACGCTCTCCGGTAAACGATACACCATCGCCTGACATGATAGAAAAAAAAGTGACCGTGCTGAACAAGTTGGGGCTCCATGCGCGCCCGTCAGCCAAAGTAGTACAGACAGCATCGAAATTCAAATCGGAAATATGGTTGACCCGGGGGGATATGACCGTCAATGTCAAATCGATGCTGGGCGTCATGGCGCTGGCCGCTGAATTCGGCTGCGAATTGCTGCTTAAAGTCGAGGGCGAAGATGAAAAGATCGCGGCCAAGGAGATGGTGCGATTGTTCAAACAGAAATTCAAGGATGCGTATTAACCGCAGGTTATAGAGACATCGATACGGTAGTCGTGTGAATCGATGTCAAAAAAGTGATGCAGGCTTATGGTTAAAGAAAATCTAATCATCAAGGGTATTCCGGTCTCAGGCGGAGTCGCAATGGGTGAATCCCAGGTCATCCGTGACCCGTTGTTCAATGTTGTCCGTCGTGCGGTTCCCTCCAGTCAGGTCAAGAATGAAATTCAGCGGCTGGAAAACGCCTCCGACAGCGTTATCGATGAATTGCGCAATTCGCAGTACAATGCCGTCAAGGCGATCGGAGAGCAGGGCGAGTCAGTCTTCGAGGCACAGATATTGATCGCCGCCGATCGGCAGTTCTCTGATACCGTGGTCGAAATCATCAAGCGTGAACATGTCAACGCCGAATACGCCTACCAGGAAGCGCTGGCCGGAACGATCGAGACGCTGGAGGCATCGACCGACCCCAATATCCGGCAGATGACTTATGATATCCGGGCAGTGGCGGAACGTATGCTGTCGTTTATGATGGGCGTCGGGAAGGGGAGTGTCAACGGATTCAAGAATCCGACAATTCTCATTGGCCGCATATTCAGCCCCGGTCAGATTATGGATTTTGCCAAGCGCAAGGTTGTCGGGTTCCTGACCGAAGAGGGTGGCCCGACTTCGCATATGGGATTGATTGTCCGATCGCTGGGTCTCCCGGCCGTAATGGGCGAGGAAAAACTGGTCGAGTCGTTGACCTCAGGTACGCCGATTATTATCGACGGCAACAACGGTGAAGTCATAGTCAATCCCGACAGCGATACCTGGCGGAATTATCGTCGCATCAAACTGCGTAAACGATCACAGCCGTTTGCCGTCCTCGAAAAAGTCAAGTCGATCGAATCGGTCTGTCTCGATGGTCACGAAGTTTCCCTCGCGGCCAACCTGGAGATTCCCGGTCCGCTCGATGAACCGCTGGCCCGCCTGGGTATTGGCGTCGGATTATATCGCACCGAGTTTTTGTACTTCAGCAAACAGGCTTTTCCCGATGAAGACGAGCAGTATGAGGTCTATTCCCGAATTCTCAAGCAATTCAGTCCGCATCCGGTAACGCTGCGAACATTCGACCTTGGGGGCGATAAATATGCCGCCGAATTCGGCAATATTCGCGAAGATAATCCGGCGCTTGGCTGGCGGGGCATTCGTGTTTTACTGGAAGCCAAGGGTTTATTTACGACTCAAATTCGGGCGATGCTGCGGGCCTCGCTCCATGGAAATCTGCGAATAATGTTGCCGATGGTCTCCGACGTCAT
Organism: uncultured Ignavibacteriales bacterium; assembly: GCA_964526635.1. Classification (GTDB taxonomy): domain Bacteria; phylum Zixibacteria; class MSB-5A5; order GN15; family JAAZOE01; genus CAZGLR01. The sequence continues at coordinate 29,028 of CAZGLR010000009.1, forward strand.
GGAAGTTGATGAAACACTGCAGATAATCGATAAGATTCAACGCGAACTGCGCCGTTCCCGTATCGACTATGATCCTGATATCCCCCTGGGTATCATGATCGAGGTTCCCTCGGCGGCACTGGTGGCCGATTATCTGGCCGAGAAGGTCGATTTCTTTTCGATCGGTACCAATGATCTCATCCAGTATACGATGGCTGCTGATCGCGGGAATCATCGAGTGGCGAGGTATTATATCGGGCATCATCCGGCGCTGCTCCAGTTGATTCACATGACCGTCCAGGCCGGGCACAACAACGGCATTCCCGTGTCGGTGTGCGGCGAAATCGCCGCGAGTAAGGCCATGGCGCCATTTCTGGTGGGGCTGGGAATCGACGAATTATCAATGAGCCCGACACAGATTCCGGGTATGGCCGAATGGATCAGTCAGTTCAGCTATGTCGATGCCAAGCGTTTTGCTTCGCGTGTGCTGCGCCTGACCACGGCTGACAAAGTCTCCCGGGCTTTGCGGGAAGCCTATGAATACGTGAAAAATCAGAAAAAAGGAAGTTGGATAGGTGACTGATACGGTAAATCGTGATAGATATAAAGCTCTTGATCCCGATGATATGTATGGCGCAGTTGTTTCGTTTCCGGAACAGATCCGTAAAGCCGTCGAAATTGTCGACAAGACTGAAATAGACTTTACTGCGTTCAATCAGATCGATGGAATCGTACTCTGTGGTATGGGCGGATCAGCCATCGGCGGCGATCTGGCTCGCAGTCTGCTGGCTGACCGCTTTGCTAAACCGTTTACTATCTGCCGACATTATCGTCTGCCGGCCATGGTGACATCCCGGACGCTGGTAATCGGTTCATCGTATTCCGGCGGAACCGAAGAGACACTGGCGGCGTTTGACGATGGTCTCTCCCGCGGTTGTCCGGCGCTGGTGATCACTACCGGCGGCAAACTGGGCGGTGTGGCCGATGCACAGGGTATTCCGCGCATCACTATCCCCGGTGGCCTGCAGCCACGGGCGGCCCTCGGATATTCGTTTGTGCCATTGATGCTGGTGTTGCATAAGCTGGGGATTTCGCCATATTCAGGCCATGATTGTTTAGAACTGGCCGACTTTCTGGAAGCATATGCGGAGCCGTTTAATGCCCACAACGAAGGTGACGACAACACAGCGCTGCGGCTGGCTGAGAAGTTGTATGGCCGCATTCCGGTTATTTATTCCGGTCCGGAACTGACCGATACCGTGGGGATTCGTCTTAAAGGGCAGATTTGCGAAAACGCCAAAATGCTGGCTTTTGCCAATCAGTTTCCCGAATTCAATCATAATGAGATTGTTGGCTGGAAAGTACTGTCCGGTTTTCGTGATTTTCTGCGGGTGGTGATTCTACGCGATATGGCGGATCATCCGCGGGTCAAAGCGCGCATGGATATCGTTAAAGGTATTATCGAAAAGCAGCGGGTAGATGTTTTCGAAGTCGAGTCAACCGGTCAGACGCCATTGCAGCGCATGTTTTCTCTGGTTGTCCTCGGAGATTACACCAGTTATTACCTCGCCATGCTCAATAAGATCAATCCCACTCCGGTGGAAAATATCGAGATGCTCAAAGAGGAACTGGCCGGCATAAAGTAGATACCGTTTTCAAACGGCATAGGTATGCAAAGCACCGGGCGGATATTCACGAGATATCTGCCCTTTTTTACAGGAGACCATGATGTCCGATAAAATCGAGAAATTCCAGAAAACGCGGGAAGAGCAGAACAAGCGAATACTGGCCCGAGACAATGTCAATATCAAGCGCTTTTTCGGAATCGATACGGCGGTATATCGCGATGGCGCCCTCAATGCCAAAACCAAAGAGATGCTCGGGCTGGCAGCCTCGGCGGTGCTTCGCTGCGATGACTGTATCAGCTATCACCTGATTCGCTGTGCCGGGGAGGGGGTTACCGACGACGAGATGGATGAAATCCTGTCGGTGGCGCTGATTGTGGGCGGCTCGATCACTATTCCGCATCTGCGCCGGGCCTATGAATTGTGGGAAGATTTGCAGGAAGGGGCCGAGGGGTAGGTCTTTAGCGCAGCTGTTATTACTGGTTGTTTTTTCCTGGTCGATAAACTATTATGGGCCAATGTACAACCGTGATGACCACGGACCGTATTGGAAATGAGGGCAAAATTTTGCCGGAAGATGACGATATACTGATTAAAGATGCTCTCAAAGGTGATCAGAAAGCGTTCAGGGACCTGGTAAATCGACATCAGACATCGGTTTATCATATAGTATTTCGGATTGTTCGGGATCGTGAAGTTGCCAATGATCTGGTCCAGGAAACGTTTATGAAAGCCTTTAGTTCCTTGGAATCGTACCGTTCCGAGTTCAGGTTTTCGACCTGGTTGTATAAGATCGCGGCGAATGCCTCGATCGATCATCTTCGGAAGCGGCGGATAAAGGCGTTGTCTCTGGATAATCCGATTGAGACTACCGAGGGATCAGTCGGGCTCGAGGTAGCCGATTATTCGCATCATCCGGAGCGCGAGATGGTCCGGCGGGAACAGGCCAGTTCAATCGCCGAGGCTATCGATCAGCTTCCCGAAAAATATCGTCGGGTGATAATTGCCCGTCATCGGGAAGAAAAATCATATGAGGACATCGCCAGGGAGCTGAATGTCCCGGTTGGAACGGTCAAGGCCCGCATCTTTCGTGCTCGCGAGCTGCTCAAAAAGCGGCTTCGCGGAATTCGTTAGGAGATGGCCAATGACAGTGCGCACTATCGTTATCGCTTGTATCATCGTTTGTATATGCTTTTCGGTTGCACCGGCCGGCAAAGAGTACCGTTTCGAATACCAGAAAATCGTCAATGTTCGTCCGACACTTGAGTTGACCATCAATAATGCCAATGGCAACGTTCGGGTGATGGCTTCAAGTGAATATAATTTACGCGTGGATGCGACCAAGCGTATCTATGCCGAAAGCAAATCCGACGCCGATCTGATTGCCGATCATATTCAGATCGGGGTCAATGCCACCGAGGGGCATTTTATCATCGAACCGCATTTCAGGAAAATCGAAAACCGGTCGCCGTCGTTCTGGGAAAAACTACTCGGGCGTTCCGGGGAACAGGCCTATGGCGCGGTGGATTTTGTGGTGATGGTTCCGGTTGACTGCAACCTGGCAGTTTATAATACTTCGGGAAATATTGAAGTTACCGGGTTGCGGGGACATGTCAATCTTAATGGCGCTGGTGGGAATGTAGCTGTCCGTAACATCGAGGGACCGCTCGATATCGCCAACAGCTCCGGTGAGATTATCCTGCAGGACATCGAAGGCAGTGTTCATATCAACGCGACCGGTGCCAATATCAATTTTTCGGGAATCACCGGCAATGTCGAGTTAACCAACAGTTCCGGCCAGACAACCGGTGAATATTTACTTGGTGATCTGATCCTGGCCAAAACAATAGGCGAGATTGAATTGAATCATATTGAGGGTGACATCCGTATAAAATCAACGTCGGGTAAAATATTAATCGGGCAGGACTATGGCTCGCTGGATATCTATAACGAGTATGGCGACATATCGGTGAAGACAGAATTGCGATCACAGAAGGACTATCTGATTGAGACGGTCTCCGGATCGATTGATTTCATGATTCCCGAAGACAGCGGTGGCTGGGTGACGATGGAGGTCAGCTCCGGCGATATCGATGCCCGTATTCCGATCGCGATTCAATCGTTTTCTAAAACGCGCCTCGAGGGCAGTTTCGGGACCGAGGGTCCCCGGATATCACTGGCGACACAGTCGGGCGATATTGTCCTGGCCGAGTTTTGATCGCCCGACATAGGAAGTCATGCGACAGATTGTTGGATACATATTAGCTGCAGCATTACTGGCGGGGATCGCCTCCGGGCAGCCCGATGAGACGCCGTATCAGACATTTGTTAAAATCTCCCATTCCAGTGATGGCACCTATGCGCTTGATTCGACCGGCCAGGCCTGGAAGTTCGATATAGAAAAAGGTGCCTTCGTCGAAACCGATCGTTTCCATGAAAGCTCCACGAAATCGTCGACGACCGTTGAAGATTATGCCCGCGATGGCATGATGCTGCCGCCGGAGGTGCGTTGCACCGATATAATTAGCGGTGATGTTGTCGATTTCTTCGATGAGGTCGTGGTCGCTGTCGACGAACGGGTCGAGGGCAGTGTCTTTAGTTTCCGGGATGTGACTGTCTATGGCCTGGTCACCGGGGATGTCGTGAGTTTCCGTACGGTGACAGTCGAAGATGGCGCTGAGGTTCGCGGCAATGTCGTCGCCAAGGATGTTCGCGAGAGCCGCACCGGCCGTATCCGTGGCCAGCATATGGAATTGTCGTTTCCCGAGCTGGTCAATCTTTCGATACCATTTGCCTTCGACTGGACCCGCCTGCTGCCGATTGTTTTTACCGGTATTGTCATTTTTATCTGTCTGATTGTCAGTGCGATTGTTCCCAAGCCATTGCGCCGGGTACAGACCAGGGTGGAAACAGAGCCGTTTAAGTCGTTCCTCATGGGCATAATCGGCTGGTTTGCGATCCTGCCGGTGTTTATTCTGCTGTTGATCACGATCGTTGGTATTCCGGTGGCGTTTCTGGCCTATCCGCTGATAATTGTCGCTGCGATTGTCCTCGGTTTTGCATCGGTTTCGGTGACGATTGGCGAGCGTGTCGGCAAAGCGCTGAACTGGCCGGAGCTTTCGATTTACACTACCTGCCTGATTGGCGTCTTTGCGGTCCAGTTGCTTCTGGTTTTATCCAGCCTGCTTTCGATGATTGGTCTCCGGCCGCTGGGCGGTGTTGTCGTCGTTTTTTATATTTTGATCGCCAGTGTGGCCGTGACCATCGGAATGGGCGGTGTGATACTCACCCGTTTTGGTGTCAAACGGCGTCAGCCCAAAGTCGTCCCCACACCGCCGCAACCGAAACCGGCGCCGCCGCCGCTGCAGACTGCGCCGGAGTCATCCTCGGAAACACCCCAGCCGCCGCCGCCGAAACCACCGCCGCCGCCCGATTCCGATTAGGCCGCAACCCATCGCGCAGTTTTCCCGTCTAATAGACACATCAGATAAGTTTTCACGAAGGCAGGGCACAATGCATAATGGTAAGTATTGTCTAATCCTGGCGGTATGTTGTGTCGTTGTGATCGGAACGACAGCCGCCCGATACCGGGCCGAATTCAATCGCGTTATCGATGCTGATCCCGCTGTCCGCGAGATTATCCTGACCGCCGATATCGATGCCGGCAGTATGGATGTCATGGTGCACGATGGCGTTCCGATGGTTGAGATAGCAGTGGTGTACCATTTACGAAAAGTTGAAATTGACGTCGAGTATGAGGCTGCCGGCGATGTCGGGGAGGTTTTCTTGAATGCCTCGCGATTGAGCCGCTTTGGTGATATCGACAGTCGCGACTGCCGCTGGGAGGTATCGCTCTCAACGGATTATACCTGGGATATGCAGTTGGATATCGGGGCCGGCGATTTCCGCTATGATTTGTCCGGACTGCCGCTTGAAAATTTCGAGCTCGATATGGGCGCGGGGAATTTTGAGTTGTTTTTCAGAAACGAGAATCCGGTTGAGTTGCGGTCGCTTGATATCGATGCCGGAGCCGGGGAGTTAAGAGTTATTGGTTTGGGATACAGTAACTTCACTATGTTGAATCTCGATGGTGGCGCGGGCGAATTCGTGTTGAATTTCGACGGGTTAACCGATGGCTTCCACGAGGCCAGTCTTGATGTGGGCATCGGTGAATTGCGTTTGGAACTGCCGGAAAGTTTGCCGGTGTCGATTGTTGCTTCGGATGGCTGGTTTCAGTCGATTGAACTGGATCATGCCGATATTCGCAAATATCGGGGACGATATGAAAGCCGTGATTTTGACCGGGCATCATATGGTCTGAAGATCGATCTGGACGTCGGCATGGGCGAAGCGGTTATCGCCTCGTCGCGCTGAGGACAGGGGGAGAAAAGGCTTGACTTTCGGGACCGTATATGGAAAATTGTACATCTGGCCGTCGATTGGTAAGGTCGGCCATCCCGTTGAAGGACAATAAATTTTCCATATCTCGGAGAAGACCATGAAGTTGAATCATCGCGAAGAAGCAGGCGTCACTATTATCGAGCCCAGGGGAAAGATTATGGGCGGTCCCGAATCCACCGCGCTCCACGATCTCCTGCACGATCTCATCGAGCAGAAAAAGACCAATGTCGTTATCGATTTGAGCAGGGTTGACTGGATGAATTCAACCGGCCTGGGGTTGTTGATCTCCGGTTTGACGACGATGCGGAAAGCGGGCGGGGAGTTGAAACTGGCCAACGTAACCGAAAAGATTCAATCGCTTCTGACGATTACCAAACTGGTAACGATATTCAAGGCTTTCGATACAGTCGACGAAGCGGTCAAGTCATTCTAAATGAGGTGACCTAAGGCTTAAAATCGGCAGGTGATACTAATGCCTGCCTTTTTTTTGAGATATCACATGGATAAGCCACAGATACTGCCTGATGGAATTAAGATTCCCTCTTCCACTGACTTCCTGGCCGATGTCGATCAATATCTGGAAGAGCGACTGGTTGGGGCCGGCATTGATACGTCAACCGTAACCGATTTGGCTATTTCCGTGTCGGAACTGGTCAACAACGCTATCCTGCACGGCAATAAGTCCGATTTATCCAAATCCGTTCATATCAACATCACCATCGATTCATCGGAAGTACGGATCGTAGTTACCGACGAGGGTGAACAGGGGTATAATCCCGAGGAGTTGGAAAATCCAATCGCCGACGAGAATCTGCTTAAAGAAGTTGGTCGGGGTCTATTCATCGTGCGTAATTTCGTCGATGATCTCAGGGTTGAGCAGGTCGACTCCGGCGGCACGCGCGTGGAAATTATCAAGAAATTTTAGCGTCTCGCACGGCGTTCGGCCAGCATGAGTACGCAGCAAATTATATTCGCCGGAATTTATTGCGCCTTTGGCGCCGGGCTGATCTTTTTGGCCGTCCTGGTCATCCGGGATTCATGGCACCTTCGGCTCAATCGTGTGACAGCAGCCATGCTTTTTCTGGCCGGCCTGGGGCCGGTCTTTGTCGCACTGGGGTCAGTTATATCTCCGTACCAGGAGAACGCACCCTTCCGCGAGTCCTTCTTTTACAATCTCTTCTATATCTGGGAATTATTTTTCCCGGTTCTGGTGTATTTTTCCTGGACGTTTCCGCTTGATCGTATCGAGGCTAAGCCGACCCGATGGCGCTTTTTGATCTTTGTGCCGCATGTGTTCCATGTTCTGCTTGTAGTTGTCCTGGCCGATACCGATAGAATCCTCGATTTCCTCACGGTCGATACAACCGGCGGCGGCATATGGAATTCAATTATTGAATCGATTACATCGATGCTGAAATGGGTGATGATTCCGGTCGGCCTGCTTTTGTCTACCCATAAATCGATGTTCTCGCTGGTAAATTTGGTCTATGTCTTTATCGCGGTGACCTATTTGTATCTGGGGATGCGGTCGGTCGAGGATCGTCAGATCAAAATGCAGGTACGGGTAATTATCTTCGGCCTGCATATCGCGCTGGGATTGTATATTTTCACAGCTATTCTTCCCCATCTCTTTGCCCTTGAGCTTTCGACGATGCTGACGCATCTGTTGATGTTTTTGGCCCTGGTGGCCGGGGTCGGGTCGATTGCCTATGCGATTATCCGCTACCAATTCCTTGACATACGACTGATTGTCCGGCAGTCGCTGGTATATACCGCTTCATCGGCCCTGCTGGTCGGCCTCTACCTGATATTACTGACCCAGGTATCGGGCCTGCTGGAGTCGATGCTGGGGCAGTCGGTGCCGGTGTTGAATATTATCTTCATTATCGTGGCGTTGATTCTGTTTCAACCGATCAATTCGCGCATCGACAATCTTATCAAGCGGATGTTCATTCGCGACGACAGCGATTACCGGACGATCATCAACCGGCTGTCGGCCCGGATTATTAATATTCTTGATCGCGAGCAGCTCTTCAGGCTGGTCGAGGAAACGCTTAAAAACAGTATGCAGGTGGGCGGGGTCGGCTTTTCACTGTATGACGATGCCAGCCAGGCCTATGTCTATTTTGCGGCGAGCGGCGCTCCGGAAAATCGCCTGGCCGACACCGACCCGATGCTGGGGGCGATTGGTCAGCTTACCGCGCCGACCTTTTATGATCGCATCGAAACCTGGAAACGGGGATCCTCACTGGCCACGATGATGCAGGTTCGCAACGTGAAAGTAGTGGTGCCGTTGCGCGATCGCGAACATCTGCTGGGATTTCTGGCCCTGAGTGAAAAAACCTCGGGCTTCGGATTCTCTTATGAAGATATGAGCCTGCTGTCGACGTTTGCCAATCAGATGGTGGTAGCGCTGACCAACGTCCGGCTGTATCGTGAATCGCTGATCAAACAGCGGCTTGAAGAAGAAATGAATCTGGCCCGGACGATTCAGATGACCCTGCTGCCGGAAGCACCGCCTCATGGGCCCAGTTTTTCGATAACCGCCCACAGCAAGCCATCGCGGACCGTCGGAGGCGATTTTTATGATTTCGTCCCGATTGATGATAACGGCGGATTTGCTATGGTTATCGCCGATGTCTCGGGCAAGGGAATGCCGGCGGCACTGCTGGCGGCGCAGATCCAGGCGGCGCTGCGTTCGGAAGTAGGCAATCGCCGCAATGTGTCCGACACAATCTCCAATGTCAATAATATCATCACCGGCTTGTCTTCGTCATCGGGGAAATACGCCACGTTGTTTTATGGAGTCTTTACGCCGGAAAACAGTGAGTTTGAATATGCCAACGCCGGACATAATTATCCGGTGCTGGTACGCAGCGACGGCGCCTGCGAATTTTTGGACAGGGGCGGGGTGATCGTGGGTGCCTTCTCCGGATGCTCATATGAATCCTGCCGGTTGCGGCTGCATCCCAATGACATGATTTTCTTTTATACCGATGGTCTATCCGAAGCCCAAAATGCCATCGAGGAAGAATACGGTGAAAAACGAATCATTGACTATTTGCAAAAAAACCGGCACCTTGATGTCGAACTGTTGAAACAATCGATCCTGCGGGAAGTAGAAACCTTTACTGCATCCAAAACCCAGGAGGATGATACAACCCTGGTTATACTGAAGATCAACGGACAGCGGGTATGATGGAACGTAATTTTGATATACTGATAAGCGGCAAAGAATTCAAAAAAATCAATGATCATAACGGGTATCGGTTTTGTCCGCGCTGTACGGCGGCGCTGAGCATTTCGCCGGTCGAGGATGTCATCCGGCCGCATTGTCCCTCGTGCGGCTTCGTCTTTTATCAAAATCCGGCGCCGGCTGCGGGTGCCATCATTGTCGAGGATAATCGTATCCTGCTGGTGCAACGTTCGGTCGATCCCCGCAAGGGGGACTGGTGTATCCCGGCTGGATTTACCGAATGGACCGAACATCCGCAGCAGACCGCGGTACGCGAACTGAAAGAAGAAACCGGCCTCGATATCCGACTGACAGATCTGTTCGAGATGTTTATGGGGATGGATGATCCCCGGACCCATGCGCTGTTGATATTATATCTGGGCGAGATTGTCGGGGGAGAACTGACTGCCGGTGACGACGCTGCCGAAGCCCGGTTTTTCGGTTTCGATGATTTGCCTGAGAATATCGCCTTCGAGGCGCATGAGTCGGCATTGATGCTGTACCAACGCCGTTTTCTGAATGACGAGTCTGCGAATCCCAAATCAACGAGCGGGGGCGGAGAATGATGTCAAGAATGGCTTCTATGTGCAGGGCGGGTATGGGGTGTTTCTGGTGTATGATGATTCTGGCCGGTATGGTTTGCGCTCAGAATAAGGACCTGGAGCTTCCTCAGTACACCCGGGAAAAAGTCGAGACACCTTTGATTTCAATCGGGATCGACGCTGAGCAATGGGTGATTACGGTTTTTGAGGACATTGGTGAGTCTCAGTATCGCTATCAGAAATCTGATGTGACAGCAGGCAGCGGGCGCATTACCCTGGGATCCGATTTTGTTTTTACCACTACTGAATTTACCACGCCCGATGATGTCATCCCGGTCGATCAGATAACGACTATCGAGTATACGTCCGATTTGATCGATGGCAAGCTGGCCCTCGATTTCCTGCGCGTGACCTATGACGGTGAACCGCGTCGCTCGGCGCGTAACCGAAACCGCGTGGAAGTAACCGGACCGATTGTGATCGGTCGGACCGAATTCATTCGGGGATCGGTCGTGGCCTTTGCCGGCGATATTGAGGTCAACGGCGAAGTCAACGGCGATGTCGTTGCACTCATGGGCAATATTGTCATCGGACCCTCGGCCGTGGTGCGCGGTGACGTCCACGCCGCTGAGGGCGAAGTGACGCTGGCTCCCGAGTCGTCAGTGTTCGGACTGGTGCACTACGGTGACCGCAAACCCAGCAGCCGCAAGGGTCGCATCAGCCGCTGGCGTGATCGCGATGAGGAATTCCAGCCGGAATTACGGTTGAAATATGACCGGGTCGATGGTCTGGCCGCGATGGCGGGTGTATCGTATCATCATCCTGATTCGATTTTGCCGTCTTTTTCAGTTCTGGCCGGGTATGCCCTTGAATCAGAGCGGCTTCGCTACGATATTGGACTGACGCAGACAGTGCTGCGGGGCCGTTTCCCGCTGCAAATCGGCGGCCGGGTTTACAAGCTGCTTGATTCCGATGATGACAAATTTATCAGCGATGATGAAAACTCGTTGTTCGTGTTTTGGTTTAATGAAGACTGGAAAGACTGGTACGAGGCCGAGGGCGCCTATGCGTTCGTCCGCTTCTGGTTTCTGGGCTTCAATAATCTCGAAATCGGATATCTGGCCGAGGATCACCGGTTTTTTCGGGCTCATCCGCGTTTGTGGGCGGTCTTTGGCGCCAAGCAGTTTCGCAGCAATTTTTCAGCGCTGCCGCTGACGCAGAGCGAAAAATACGAGGCTGTCGATCGTAAGGGGATCAGCAGTCTCAAAGCAAAACTGACCATCGATACGCGCAACGACGTCGACCGTACACGGCGCGGCTGGCTGGCATCCGCCGAGTACGAAAACAGTTCGACCGATGGTAACGGCGACTATAATTTTGACCGCTATGAATTCCGCGCGATGCGGTTTCAGCCATTGTCACGCTATCATACGATCCATCTTGGCGCTGCCTACGGCCGTATTGAAAACGATCTGGTGCCGTTGCAGCGTTTGTTCTACCTGGGCGGGCTGGGCACGATTCACGGTATGGATCACAAGGAGCAATTCGGCAAGGAATTTATCCTGACAACCGCTTCATATCGCTTCATGATTCCCGGATCAGATTTGATGCCGTTTGTTCAGTACGACGGCGGCAGGATCGGTGCCGAACGACTTGGGCCGGGACAGACCTGGTTCAACTCGGTCAGTCTCGGGATCGACTTCGATTACAAATTCCGGCTGTTTGTCTCCAAGCGCATGGACCGTGACGATGATGTCGTTATTTATGCCCGTTTTTCACCCGCAGCGTTTTAGTTAAGTTGTTTATTTATAATATCTTGGCCACTAACCTCCGGCGACCCTGTCGGGTCATGGACCGGCCATCGTCTGGCGCGCCGCAACAGCCCGCTTATCTCCCGTTTCGCCAAAGTTAATTAGGTATATCAGATACCCTGTTGGTATCCATGATTAACCGGCCGAAACCTAAGCCTTTTCGCCTAACTGCCGATAAAAGAAATGGTTAGACCCTTGAGGGATAGTCTGGAGAATATATGCCTGATCCGACCGAAAAGACAGTAAGAGACGGACAACACCCGGCTGCTCAGGAATGTAATGAGGGGCAATCGTCGACCGATCGCATCGAAGTCAACAATGTCCTGGCGGAGATGGAAGAGGCACTCAACGGTATTGTCAGGGATAATCCGCGCATATCAAATAAAAGTGATGATAATACTGTCCGGCTTGATGATCTCAAAGCAGTTCTGGAGATTTCACTGGCGGTGAATTCATCGCTGGTGCTCGATGAAATCCTGCGGGTTGTGATGCTTAATGCTGTTAACCTGCTTTCAGCCGAACGCGGATTTATCATGTTGCTCGACCATAGGGGCAAGCTCCAGGCGCGCACAGCGCACAAGATAAACGCAGACGAAATGATCGGGGAGGCTTTTCAGATTTCCAATTCGATCGCCAACCGGGTGGCGCGGACCGGCAAGTCGGTCTATACCTCCGACGCCCAGCAGGATGAACGGTATGCCAACCAGAAGTCGATTGTTGAACTGAATCTCCGCTCGATCATGTGCGTTCCGCTTAAAATTAAAAATACGGTCATCGGTGTCATTTATCTGGATAACTCGTCGCAGGCCAAACTGTTTCTCCGCTCCGACTTATACCTCTTTGAGCTGTTTGCCCAGCAGGCCGCGATGGCGATCCATAATGCCCAGTTGTATTCCAAACTGAGCCGCCTGAAAAAATACAACGAAGACATTATCGCCCAGTCGCCGGTCGGCATCATTGTTGTTGATCCCGATTATCACCTGGCCACGATCAATGACGCCAGTATCGCGATCCTGCAGGTCAACAAGAGCAATATTCATCTGACCTCGCGCGATGGCGAGCGAACCCGCCTGCTCGATGTGATTCCATCATCGGAATGGCCCGGCTGGCGGAAGATGATCGACAAGGTTCTTGCAACTGGTGAAATTGTCAATGAAGATCGTTACTTCCTCAAAACCGGTTTCGAAGAAAAAGTGCTGTCTATAAAAATCTCCTCAACCGAATCTTTGCCGGATAGCAAAAACGGCGCAATTCTGATCCTCGAGGATATCACCGAAAAAGTGATTCTGGAAAAGTATGTTATTCTCTCGGAAAAACTGGTGGCCAAGGGCGAGATGGCGGCTTCGATCGGGCATGAACTCAACAACTATCTGACGATCATCTCCAACAATGCCGAACTGATGCAGATCAACATGGATCGCGATAAATTCGACAAGGCGCGCGAAAACAGCAGCCGGGTGATTGAAAATATCACCAAGATGAAACGGTTCACCGATGGCTTAATGGACTTCTCGAAGCTGGAAACCGAGATGGTGTATTATGACCCGAAACTGTTGATTGAAAACCTGCTGTTTTCCATCAAGCCGCAGAAAAAATTCAATCGGGTCGATGTTTCCTTCACCTGCGATGATGTCCTGCCCGAAGTCAATATGGATGTCGGACAGATTCAACAGGTGCTGCTGAATCTGCTTAATAATGCTGTTGACGCCCTGGGCGATGCCAAATCGCCTTGTATCAAGATTTCCTGTTGTCATAAGAAGTCGGGTGATATGGTGCATATCAGTGTCGCCGACAACGGCTGTGGCATGACCGAAGAAGTCCGGAGCAAGGTGTTCGAGAACAGGTTTACGACGAAGCCGGACGGCCACGGTCTCGGGCTGGCCAATTCCCTGAAAATAATCGAAAACCACGGTGGCACGATTACCGTCGAATCGACGGCCGGTGAGGGCACGGCGTTCACGGTGCAACTGCCTGTTGATGGCGGCAAAAAGGGCAGATGATACATACCAGAGATTGCGAATTTACCGAGCAGTACGAAATCCTCTCGGAACTGGGCCGGGGCGGCACCGCCGATGTTTACCAGGTGCGTCGCCGGGACCGTTCCTGTCGCAGCCATCTGGTTATCAAGCTCTTTTTCGATTCCATACCGGATGCGGTAATCGACCGCGAATGGGAAATCGGTCATAATCTTTTCTATCCCGGGTTGGTACATAGCTACCGTCAGGGGCGGCTTGAAAACGACCGCCGGTATCTGGAGATGGACTTCTGTCCGACCCAAACGCTGGAAAGCCTGGTCGGGCAGGCGGATGAACCGTATGTCCTTTCATTGTTGTCATCGGTCGCCGGCGCGCTGCATGTGCTGCACAGCTACGGTTTCGCTCACAATGATATCAAACCAGGGAATATTTTCATGCCCGGTGACAACACGGTACACCCGAATGGCCGGATTCCCACGGGCGCTGCTGTTGCCGACTTCTCCCTGGCCCGGCCGCTGTATATCGAACAGCATGGTGCGCCGGCCGGCACTGTCGGGTATATGCCGCCCGAAATGATCGCGGGGAAACCCTTGCGTCCGGCATCCGATCTGTTCTCGCTGGGTGTAACGGCTTTTTATCTACTCACCGGTAAGATGCCGTTTGGTGATGAGAGCGATGATCCCCTGGAAGTCAGCCGCCGCATCACTGAAGGCAATCGCCCTGATCCCGGTGATTATGCGCAACGGGTATCGCCGGAAACCGCCGCCCTGATTGGTGAATTGCTGGCGGTGAATCCGAAGCGCCGTCCACAAAGCGCAGCCCGTCTGCAGGAAATGCTCTCCCGGGTCGGCGCGGCTTATCCCTATCGCCGCTCGGTTCGTCCGCGCCATGTCCTGGCGCCATCGCAGCAGCATACCGAAGACGATCTTTTGGATCGTTTTGGCGCGGGGAGTTTTTCTCCGGATCAACTTTTATACCTGCAGCGGACCACCGGCCTGGCCGATGGACCGTTGAAACTGGTCCTCGAGCACAATTTCAATCGCGGCTCCTTTGCCCGTCTCGATGGCCACTGGGGATGGCAACGGCCGGATGCCGATGCTATTATATTGCCACAGAATTTACAGCATTTTGCCCTCCGGCCGCTGCGCGGCTGCGGGCAATCGACTTTGACACTGGCTATGGCGCTGGCGATCCTGGGCAGTGATGTCAAGCAGGAACGGGTCGCCCGTATCGTCTGCCGCGAACCGGATCGCGCGCTGGAGGCATGGTCCCATATCGCCGCGGTGTGTCGGCCGTCGTTGTTGTTTGCGCTGGCATCGTGCCTGAGTAATTCCAGCCGGCGTATCCTGGCTTCCCGCATGATTCCGGCGTTCTGCGATGATTTCTCGGATCGCATCGATCTGGGACGGTTGCAACGGATGGTCGGCGCGTATTTACAGGCGGCTGAATCATTGCGTCAGGCTGCGCTCAAAACCGAGAAACTGGCCGGGGCTGTGCGACTGCTGGATGAGGCGCTGGCCTGTGCGGTTGAATCGGGTGATACGCACGTACAATCGGAGATTACTCTGCAAAGGGCGCTGATGCTCAAAGAGGGCGGCGATATCCATCAGGCGCGCATGACCTATCTCGAGTTGATCGCTCGCCTGCAGGATGGCAGCGATACGGCCACATTGATCCGGGCATATAAGGCCCTGGGGGACGTATACAAGGAATTGTCTGATTATAATGCCGGGGTCGAAACCCTGGAGAAAGCATTGCAGTTGTGCCGTGAGACCGGCGATAATCTCGGATTGTCGCATGTGCATAATAATCTCGGCAACATGTACTGGATAGCCGGCAAAATCGAGCCGGCACTCAAGGAATACCACGCCGCCCTGGTGATTCAGGAAGAAATCGGTTCGCAGAAAGATATCGCGTCATCGCTGAACAATATCGGGACTATTCATGTCATCAGAGGGGCTTATGATACCGCCGAAAACTTTTACCTTCGATCACTGGAGATAAAAGAACAGCTCGATGATGCCGGCGAGATCGCCCGCACCTGGAACAATCTCGGCGTGAACCGTTTTTTCCGAGGCGATGCCACCGGTGCCCAAAAAGCCTATCTCAAGGCCTACGATATTAACCGTCGCATCGGCGCCCGGGTCGAACTGATGATGAACATCGAAAACCTGGCTGAAGCGATGATTCAGACCGGGCAACTCGATGCCGCCGTCAATTATGTGAAAGAAGGCATTCAGACCGCCGAAGAACTCGATGATATTACCTATCGTTCGGTCTTTGGCCGTGTCACCGGACAGATACTGCGCCGGCTCGGGTATTATCGCGACAGTGAAAAGAACCTCCAGCAGGCGCTGGAACTGGCCGCAGGTACCGATAATCAGAACCTGAATCTGGCCTGTCAGATGAACCTGGCTTATCTGCATATGGCAGTGCGGGAGATGGAGCGGGCTGAGATATGTTTATCCAGCGCCCGTCGTTCCGCCGATATGCTGGGCGACCAAAATGCCCTGTTTCACCTGTCGCTGCTGGAATTTATGGTCACGGGTAATCCGGAGAGCTTCAACAACGCCGCGCGGCATTTAAAAAGCCTGAATACACCGCGCGAGCAGGCCATGCTGCACCTGGTTCGGCTGGAGGCATCGGATGATCTCGATGAAGCCCCGGCACGACAACATCTTGATGGGGCGGCCTTGTTTTTCGACAGCCCGGAATGCCGCGATATTGATTGCAGTCGTTACCATCAGGCCGCCGGCCGTTTCTATCTCCGCAGCAATGATAAGCTGAAGGCAGCCGAGCATATGGAGCGGGCGCTGGATGTGGCCCGCTTGAGCGGATTACTGCCGGAGCAATGGAAAGCCGGGTGTTTGCTGTCGGAGATTACCTTTGCGGCCAATGATTTCGAGCAATCATTCGGCTATGCCCAGGCAACACTTGACGTGTTGAAGAAAATTGCGGCGCGTGTTGGCGACGGCGAGCGCCAGGGGCGCTTGTACAACGATCGCCGTATTATCGAACTGCTCGGCCGCGTGAAATCGCTCCAGCAGGTTTTGGGTAAGACAAAAGGGGTTGCCGGCGGCAACCCCTTGTGATGATGAAGTCCTGAATGCGAACAGTCGGCCCCAGACGGAGAATCAGCCTCCGCCGAAGCCGCCCCACAGGTTCTGACCGCCCTGGCTCAAACCAATGGGAGCAACCTTCTCTTCCAGTTCTTCGATCAGGAGATCGTAATCCCTCATGTGCTTCACCTCCTCAATCTCATCAGGGGTTACTGAACACATTATGGTGTCAGTATGGTCACGTGGGGTGACGCATCACACAAAAAAGGATGCTCGCCTGCCTGAGGGGCAGGCGCCCTGCCTTCATGCCGGATGTTACGATATACGCAGTGTGTTGTTGCCGTCTCCATATCGGTCAATCCCGATACGCCACATCCATGTGATTTCTTTATATACGAGTAGTATAGCCAAAAAGTTTAATTTGTCAAGCAAGACACCAAACTATGTTGTATGACAGAATGGGCAAAAAAAGACGGATTACAGGCGTGTAACCCGTCATCGTCTCTATATCAGAGTAGTTTTTCGTTCTAAAATCGCAGTACCTGGCGAGGGATCATCCCCAGCCGCCGCCACCCCAAAGATTCTGGCCACCCTGGCTCAGACCGATCGGAGCGACTTTTTCTTCCAGTTCTTCAATAAGAAGTTCATATTGCATGAGTTCCACCTTGTCAAAATCGCCGTAGCGATTGTTATTGATCATGCGAGTTGCTTAAAGACAGATTAATATACACCTCAAGCTATCTTTTGTCAAGTGCCAAACATGGCTCGCGTGCGAAAAATGGAATGCGAAAAGACCGGAGGTTTTTTTACCACCAGGACCAGAATTCGACCCGGATAAACGCCATAACTCGTTCCAGTATAATCTGAAACAAAGAGGCCTTCCCGCAGGAAATCTTGGCGTAACCGCTCATGCCGTCGCGCAGAAGCTGCCGCTCGTTGTCCATTAAGGCCAAAACCTGGAAACGGGCACGGCTGTCGGGACTATTTTTAAGATCAGCCGAGCGGGAAATATAAATGACTTCGCCATCGAAAATTTCGTCGGGAAAGCTTCGCACGCGGGTTTTAACCGGCGCGCCGGTCTCGATAAAATCGAGATAGGAATCGAGGACGGGTACGCTGGCTTCGGCCGGGATCATATCGGCAATCTTAAATAATAAATTATTCCGATACAGGGCCACAACCTCGCCCTCGATCGGACAGGTGATAACCTGAGCCGATTCCTGCGAGATCAGGTAGGCGATATTAGCTTCCTGGGTGATGATCTGCGACTCGAGAATGGTAATTTCTTCCGGTTTGGGTGGGGAAGTAATCAGGTCAAGCCGCGCCCGGGCCTCGCGAAGCCGCGATTCGGCCAGTTCCAGATTGAGCTCCGTGTTCTCAAATTCCTGCCGTGAAATCAGATTTTTTTCCAAAAGCGATTCATTGCGCTCGGCGTCTTTTCGCAGTTTTTGCAGATTGGTCTGGGCGGCGCCGATTTCGGCCTCTACCTCATCGACCTGGCTTTGCTTGGGCGGGGCTTTTTTGAGAGCCAGTTCGCCACGGAGCCGTTCGAGTTCAGCCCGGGCGGCATTGAGACTGGCGGTCACCTGATTGGATGCAATCAGGGCGAGGGTATCGTTGCGTCGGACCAGTTCGCCCTCTTTTTTCAAGGGCGTCAATTCCAGGACTGTCAAATCCCCGCTGGCCAGGTGAATATGCTCGGTCTTGTAGTTCTGGATACGGCCGCCCTCGCGCAGATTCAATTCCAGCAGGCCGGGGCCGGAAAGCAGGGTGATAGTAAATTCGGCCGAGGGTTGAATCGAGATATCACCGCCGGCGCGGCGCGGGAACGGTATGAGAAAAAGGACAACAATCACAAGGATGATTATTATCCCGCCGATTATCAGGTTTCGGGGTTTGGTCCACACCGCTTTCATAACATCAGGTCCGGTAATAAATTGCACCGCGCGCTGCACGGGATTTTTGAAAATAACCACCACCAGCAGCAAAAACAAGATAAAACCAAAACCACCGAGATTGTCGACCAGGAAACGGTAAACGATAAATGCAATAAGACCGATCAGAAGGACGCTGTAGAGGCCGGCGAAGAGAACATAATATCGAAAAATACGACGCTCGCGGGCAGTCGAGGGCGCCCTCTCATATGGTGCGCCCAGCATCTTCTTAATACCGTTTTTGAGATACAGGAATGATTTACTTCGCAGGTTCGGGATATTG
This sequence comes from uncultured Ignavibacteriales bacterium, assembly GCA_964526635.1. Lineage (GTDB taxonomy): Bacteria > Zixibacteria > MSB-5A5 > GN15 > JAAZOE01 > CAZGLR01. The sequence continues at coordinate 47,873 of CAZGLR010000009.1, forward strand.
ACCCATTCGGAAAGAAAGTAGTAGCCATCGAGCTTGATTAAGGGATTGAAATTAAAGAGCAGCGAGATGAAGCAGACATTGGCGGTCAGCCAGAAAAATTGATTGGGGTCGGTCCCGACGACGGTAACGCGCCATCCGAATACAGCGACTGCAAAAAGCACCATCTGCGCAAAAATCCCGGCCCAGATCACCGCCAGCCGCTGCGATTTTCTGGTAAAGAGCCATGAGTCGGAAAGATTGGAATAAAAACATATCTGGAAATAGAGAAGCAAAAACCCCATCTCGCGTACCTGGCCGCCATGGTAACGGCAGGTCAGGGCGTGGGCGAATTCGTGAAGAATAATTATCACACCCAGCGACAGGGTGATGACGAGGAGCGATCCGACATTGAATAACTGCCCGGGTGAAAATTTGAAGCCATCGAAATTGCCGGCATAGGTAAACAATCCGGCGATTATCACAATGCTCATGGCCAGTAGCGACAATGGCGAATACAGAAATCGCAAGGGCGGCAGGAGTTTATTCAGCAGTGGTTCGGGATCGAATGCCTTGAGTTTGAAAAACAGCAGACGTGATAACAGCGATTTCTTTTGCCCGAAGAATCTGGCCGAACTCACTTCATATTCGGCCCGGGTGCCCTCAAAGAAATACAACGAATCGATTTTCTCGGCGAATTTCTCGACCGCCGAAGGCGATACACTAAGCTCGAATTTCTCTTTGAAGATTCGGGCAATGTCGTCGAAATTATGCTGGCCATTGAATTGCCGAACCAGGAAATACTCCGGTTCACGCAGACGAAAATAGCGCTGAGTGACCGGGTCTTTGATGACATAGTATGGGGCGCCATCGACGTCCTGTTTGACCACAACCAGATCATCGCGCAATTGGGGCGGTTGTTCCCACCGAGACATGGCGCTAATCTACTGCGAGAAAACAGTTTTGGAAATAGAAATATGACTCGCCGTGCGACCCTCGCGTTACGACGCCTTGATCATCACAATAAAATGATGTATCTTTAGCTGAACCAGACGACACACGCCGGACTACCATGTCCACGAAGGTCGTATTAATTAAAGACGAGCAGGAGAGTGAGACAATGCCGGAAAATCGCATTAAAGGAAACAGACCATTGTGGCTGCTAATCGAAAAAGAAATCCAGAAATTCCAACCCGGTGATTTTTCTCAGGAGCAGCTGCCGACAACCGCGAAGAAAATCGCTGAAGAGCTGGATCAGACCGACTACAATGTTTCCAAATCGGCCGGAAACTGGATGCAACTGAACAATGCCCTCAAAGCGTGCCATGCCGTAGGCCGGCCGTTCATGAAGGATTTAGACGAGGCCGTTGCCGCCCTGACTCTCGATAATACCGCTGATACTCATGCCGCCACGTGGCGCATTCTCAACAGCCTGAACAAAGACTGGCCCTTTGCCATGGAAGCGGAAAACCGATCCGATATCGGTGATATTGTCCACAAGCAACGGGCTGATTTGGTCATAGCCCGCGCCAAAGAACTGGGCGGCGAACAGGGAGTCAGATTCCTTATTTCTGAATCGTTTGACGAACAGAAAATTATCGAAATCATGGCGATAAACCCGGGCGACTACAAGGCTGTTCGGGCCAAAGTCGATGCCGAACTGACCGAGATCAAACGCGTGAAGAGCCTTCTGGAGGCGGTGGCCGACGCCGACGAGGAAGCAAAGATCAAACACCTGTTCACTGAAGATGTCTCCGAAGAACTCATACTTAAAATTGGCGGATTCAATCAGGCGGCGGTAGATAACGTCAAGGTGGAATTTGAGGCGGAACTGGCCGAGAAAAAGCGTAAAGAGGAAGAACTGGCCGCAAAGAAAGCTGCCGAGGCCGCGGGGCCGTCGCTCGACGAAATCAGTGCCGATGATATGCTGACATATATTGAGAGCATCCGCGAAATCCTCGAATTTGCCAGCGAGGAAAAAGAAATCCGCGTTATGTGCGAACAGAGTTCAATTCCCAAAGCGCTGATAGAGATCGCTGTTTCCGAACCCGACAAGCTTGATGAACTGGAGAAGAAGGCCGAAGGGTAAAATAGTCTATTATCACTATTATCGTCTAATAGCTTAGTGGTCCGGCAATAAGCAGCATTGTTGGATTCAGGCCAGGTGAAGTACAGGTAAGCAAAAATTCGAAAGTGTGATAATTTTCGCACCCGGACGCCGGGTGCGGCCTGGGCGTCTTTTCTTGCGGCCGGTGGCCCGATAATGCCGCGCATTATCGGGAGCCTGTCGTATATCTCCCAAGTTACAAATAGATATTGATATATGGGGCGAAAAACGCCATATTGGACCCCTTGGGGAAAGACCG
>CAZGLR010000010.1:0-1471 GCA_964526635.1 uncultured Ignavibacteriales bacterium
GATTGTGATCATGAGGGTCATGGCGGCTGGACGGCACCCCAGATAGCCTCGAATATCTATAGTTATCTGGTTACCAATCCGGCCGATATCATTCTCCTGCATATTGGCACCAATGGACTCACGGAAAGCCCCGGCGGCGTCGAATCGATTCTGGATGAAATTGATCGTTTTGAAACCGACTATAATCATCCGGTTACCGTGTTTGTCGCCAAGATTATCAACCGCGTGCCGTTTAGTCCCACGACCGCTATCTTCAACGAAAATGTTGAAGCCATGGTCAATGACCGGATCGCCAATGAGGGGGACGATTTGATCATTGTCGACATGGAAAACAGCGCCGGGATTATTTATGTCATCGACCAGATCGATGGCTCTACCGGGGATATGTGGGACTGGGGACACCCCAATCACTGGGGATATGTCAAGATGGCCAATTACTGGTATTCCCAGTTGGAGCCATATCTAAAGGCACGGCGCTGCCCGGATGGAATCGCCCATTATTGGAAATTCGAAGAGGACTCGACCTCCCTGTTTATCGACAATATCGGGGCACTCGATGCTGAATGCACCAATTGCCCGGAAAGCGTCGAGGGGAAAATCGGCCAGGGGCTGAATTTCAGTGGTGATGATGTTGTTTCTCTTCCGGCCGGCGATAATCTGATCTGGAATGAGCTCTCCGGCTTTAGTTGCGCATTATGGCTACGAGGTAATGACAATCCCGTTTTCAAAGAAGTTTTATTAAACCGTACCGGGTCAAACGGATCATGGCAACTCTATTTGATGCCGGAGGGAACAATCAACTGGCAGCAATCCGATGGCACCAACACAGTCTACCTGAACAGCGGCCAAATTGATCTTGGGGCAACAACCTGGCATCATGTTGCGGTCACTTATGACGGTTTGACAGGGTTCACGCGATTGTATCACAATGGTCAGCAGGTTGATTCTGCCTATGCCATCTTCTCCGGAAATTTCGGTGACGACTCGCTGATCACTCTCGGGGCCGCGGCAGGTCCGCTGCCCGAGTATTTTTCCGGGACACTCGATGAACTGGCGATATTCGATACCACCCTTACTTCTGAACAGATCGCCATACTGTTTTCATCCGGCGAGTTCGGGCTGGGATATTGTGACGGCTCGGCGGAAACACCTGAAATTACAACGGCCCCGCCAACGGAATCGTATGAGGGTGAAGAGTTTTCCTATCAGGTAAAAGCCGCCGGTAATCCCGCCCCAAAGTATTTGATCACCCAGGGGCCACCCACGATGACTATCGATTCGACCAGTGGATTGATTAGCTGGCTGGTCGATGCGGTCGGCCAGATTCCGGTGGAGGTCATTGCCGCCAATGCTGTTGCGGCCGACACCCAGTCCTTTGCAGTTACGGTCTACCGACAGCCATCCTGTCCGGATTATATGAACAATTATTGGCGTCTCGATTCACCCTCGGGTGACGGTTACTCCAATGTCA